>NZ_SCOL01000009.1 GCF_005503015.1 Bacillus sp. E(2018)
CAGAGGAGCAAGCTCCTCATCATTCGCTCGACTTGCATGTATTAGGCACGCCGCCAGCGTTCATCCTGAGCCAGGATCAAACTCTCCATAAAAGTGTTTGTCTTGCTCGATTTAAAACTGACGGAATTAATTCTTAATTCCTTACCTATTTCTTTTGTTCAGTTTTCAAAGAACTTTTTTCTTTTACCGCGTCACTCTCTTAAAGCAGCGACAAAAACTATCTTACCACATATCTTCTTTCGAAGCAACAACTTTTTTAAAAGTTTATGTTTGTTTTTGTCGAACGTTATGTAAGAAAAGCAACAACGTTTATTACTATATCAGCGATACGGACGCCCGTCAACGCTTTTTTAAAGATTTTATTAAAAAACCTCTTTTCTTGTCGAAAAGAGGTTTGCTTTCTATAAGGAATACTTCTCTAAAAGATCGTTTTTCGTCTTCCATACTTGAACGGAAAGGTCGACAAAATACTCTTGTGGATTCAATCTTCGTAAGTGCTGAGGCCAGAATAAACCAAGCTGTTCCTGATGATAGCGCCGAATTTCTTCGAGGTTCGGAAGGTCATACACAAGCTTTCCTTCTATATAAACGGGCTGTAGCAGTTCTTCGGCAGTAAAGGAAGAAACAATCTTACTTTTGTATGTGTGCACTGGATCAAATAGTTTAATATCTTTTTCAGGAAGCACTTCATCATCCATCGCAATGTAATCCGCTTCTGCTTTTCCGTTTGAATTGATGATACGGTAGACCTTTTTATATCCAGGTGTTGTTATTTTCTCTACATTAGATGAAATTTTGATTGTGGGTACAAATTCTCCGTTTTCGTATTTAGCTACAACTTTATAAACGCCTCCGAGTGCAGGCTGATCTGATGCTGTAATAAGCTGCGTCCCAATTCCCCAAGAAGTGATTTTTGCACCTTGTGCTTTTAAATCTGAAATCACATCGTCGTCCAAGTCATTACTTGCTACGATCCCCACATCTGTTAGACCTGCTTTATCTAACATTTTCCGAGCCTGAATAGATAGGTATGCTAAATCACCACTGTCCAACCGTATACCTTTGAGTGATTTCCCAGCTTCCTTCATCTTTAATCCCACTCTTATCGCGTTCGGTACTCCGCTTTTTAACGTATTGTACGTATCAACCAGTAAAACGCTTTGATTAGGCAGAGCATCTGCAAACCGTTCAAAAGCATCTTCTTCTGTTTCGTGATCTTGAACCCACGCGTGTGCATGCGTTCCTTTTGTCGGAATACCGAAAAGTTTTCCGGCGCGCATGTTCGATGTGGCATCAAAGCCGGCAATGTATGCGGCACGTGCACCCCATATTGCGGCATCAGCTTCCTGGGCACGACGTGTTCCAAACTCCATCAATTGATCATCAGGAGTGACATACCGAATCCGAGCCGCTTTCGTCGCGATTAAAGTTTGATAGTTCATGAAATTAAGCAGTGCTGTTTCCAACAAGTGCGCTTCAAACACACGGCACTTTATGCGAATTAACGGCTCATTCGGAAACACGACCGTTCCTTCTTTTACAGAGAATAATTCTCCCGAAAAGTTGAAGTTCTTTAACTCCTCTAAGAAAGATTCCTCATACTGCTCTTCTTGTGTTCTTAAATAGTCGATATCTTCCTCTTTAAAATGAAGATGCTCCAAATAATGAATGATTCGCTCGAGTCCTGCAAATACAGCATAGCCGCTTTTGAAGGGGTTCTTTCGGAAGAAGGCTTCAAATACGCGAATATTGTTGTGCGTGCCGTTTTTCCAATGGGCGTACATCATATTAATCTGGTACTTATCTGTATGTAATGCTAAATCTTCATAGCTCATGTATGAGTCCCGCCTTTCTCTCTCTTCATTTTTCTCTATTTGGGTAGTTGTTAAACATAATAAAAGGCCCGATAACCTAGAAGATCATCGGGCTACTTCTTATTCTGAGATGGAAAGACGCTTTTCAATCTCTTTAACTCCATTTTGATCGACAACATAATCACCCATAAATTTCTCGCCATTCACGCCGTATACGTCTAAGTTTGATTTCCATTGATTATCCGCGGGGCTCACACTCAGAACCACTTCGTATTCTTTAACATCCTTCAATTTGTTCATGCTTGAAGGTTTTTCAATGATTAACTTGTAGGATCCATCTGGGTTAACCTCAGCTACATCCGCTAATCCTGAGACAATATAGTTCGGAATATCCAAGCTCCCTTTCAGTCTTGTTCCTTCTAAGAGATTTGACTTTCCTTCTATATAAAGATATTTATCATCTTTTTGAATGTCCGGGTCGTCTATTCGGACTGCGGAAGCGCCGTAATCGTCAGGCTTGTCCCACTCAGGCTCCTTTATTTTAGCAGAAGCATTCGATCCATCCTGAGGAATTTCAAGGGTTAAAAGTGTGATGTTTTGTTGCACATCTGATTCTTCTTGTAATCTGACAAACGGACCTTTCAATTTTTCACCGTTTTCTCCATAGTGATTTTTGATTGGTTGATTGTCGGAATGAGGATCGAATTCTATTTTCACTTCAATTAAACCTTCAGAGCTTTTTGGTATTTTTAAATCTGTTTCAAAAGTACCATCTTCACTAACCTGTACTCGATCTGAACCACCAATTAATGTATCTTCTACACTGTCCATCGTAACTAATAGGTTCGAGTTTGGAAAAAGGTTCGTTTGCCCTTTAACCGTAATCAGCTTCCCTTTACGATCTGCTTCTCCCTCAAACCAAACTTCGTAATCGCCTTGGTCTTTAGGAGCTTTTACTTTTTTATCTGTGACCTTAACGGATTCTTTTTCACTCTTACTCTCATGTTCTTGATTTTCTTTATTACCGCTTGTTGATTCGTTACTACTACACCCCGAAACCATTAAGGCAATGCTTGTAGTTATTAACAAAAGCTTTAATTTACTCAAGATTCAATCCCCTATTCTACTCTGGCATCTTCCGCGTATTCATCAATTAGTTTTAGTACTCTGTCTGTTTCTTGATTCAATTCTTCTTGTCTAGCATCATGTTTTTTAGAGCTGTACTCTCTAAGCGTTGTATATCTGTCTAAAAGGAGTTTGTCCAACTTTATAAATTCTTCATTAGACATCTTTTCTTTATCGTAGAGATCTCTCTTTACAGAACGGAATAACTCAAATTCATCAGAGATACTATCCAGTATTTTTGAATGGACTTTACCCATAGAATGACCCTTACCCGAACTGCTCCAATTTACGCTTGATGAATCCATCGATGAACTCCAGTTGATACTGGCATCATGCATCGCTTCAGACCAGTTAGAATCGACTTCATCAAACAATTCTTTTTGAGAAGAAACCGATTGGAATTCGCCGCCACCCGCTTCTGCTACTGCTTTTAGCTGTTGTTGGCCTTCGTTATCTACATCAAAGCCAATAATGTTTACTTCTGCCTTGATGTTCGACTCGTGTAACTTTTTCGCCGCTTCTACAGGATTTCCGTCACATGTCTCAATTCCATCACTCACGATATAAATGACGTTATTTCCTTCTTTCCCTTGAAGGTCCTTTTCAGCTGCTTCAATGGAAGCTGCGAGAGGTGTCCAACCGGTTGGCTTGAATTTAGAGAGAGATTGTTGGAAAGTTCCTTCATTATATGCGCCTAAAGGGTACATAACTTCCGTACTTTCACATGATACCTTCTTGTCTTTATCAGCGTTGCTTCCTTTATGTCCATAGACACGCAGCATGACGTTCGCGTCATCAGGCAATCCACCTGCAAACTTCTTCAACGCTTCTTTTGCTGCCGTCATTTTATCCGTTCCTGAAACCTTTCCTGCCATACTACCGCTTGCATCTAGAAGAATGGCAACATTAAGAGGACCTTCTTTCTTTTCCTCTCCGTCTTCACTCTCTTCTTGATATTTCTCATATGCCTCTACTTCTTCAAACGAAATGTCAAAGTCCTCTAACTCCTGAAACCCAGGCTGATGATTGGCAGCGAACCCAGCAACAATTCGGTTAAAGGCTTCCTCAGCCTTCATACCTTTAGGATACTTCTTTGTGATTTTGTTAATCTCTTTATCAAGAGCATCACCTTCAAGATCTTTTACCTTTTCGTTATACTTTCCTGAACCCTGTTTCACCATCTCTTCAGGATCAGTAGGTGCTTTTTCAACCGTCTCTTTTTTAGGTTCTTTTTTCTTTTCATCCGTATCCGATGCTGTTTTTTCGGTTGAGCATGCGGTTAAAAGAAGAAGTAGAACGATAAAAATGACAACAAATAAATTACTAGATTTGTTCATTTATTAATAAATTCCTTTCTTTCTAATTTTTCATAATGTGCATTACTGAAAGTTTCTTAATTTTTTTTTGATGTTATTTTCAAATATGTAATCTACTCGTCTATAGAAAATTTCTTTATATTCTTCTAAACCTACCTTACCTGAAGAGAACGTGACCTTGTTACCGTATTCGTCAATTTCAAAGGTAGCCTGGGATTTCTTCACATCTCTTATAGCTCTATCCGCAGAGAAAATATTAAGATGAACAATTAATTGCTTATTATTAATCTTTTCAGACATATCCAAAAGTTTTATTTCTTCAAGTAATATCCTTGCTTTTTCAATGGCTTTTAATTGAGATCTACCTTGGTCATACATAATTTGATAATGCTTAGCATTAAGTTCCATCATTCTATTCACATTCTCTTTTAAGAGATATTTGCGGTTCAAGACATCTTTTTCAATGGCTTGCATTTCTTTTAATATGATTACAAGTTCTTCTGGAAATCTTATTACGTGATCTAGAAATTTATAAAAATCATTTATTACTGATTCCATATCATTATCAAACACACTTAAAAATTTACTTTCAGCTTCCGACAAGAGAATTTTAATTTCTTGTAAAACTGAAACAGGTTTTTTTATGTCAGGTATCATTTGATCAAGAGCTTCAGCCATTGTTCTATTAAAATTGTATATCATCTTAAAAGCTTCAATAATTTCATGTTTCTTTTGAGAGTTATCATTTGTTAATATTACCGCTCCATTAACTTTATTAAATCTTTTATAGCTTACATAAAAATAATCCGTATCCTTTTCATCACGATAGCTATATGGATATATATCATAAGTTTCTAATATCTTCTTATAACTTTTCGCCTTTTTATGCAAATCTACCGAATTGACACCACACATATCTTACCTCCATTTAACGAATGCACAATTTTAATTAAATCACCTTATTTCGTATACTTCTCATCTCTTCTTTGTCCCTTATCTTCTGTATATGGTTATGTTTCATAGCTGGCAATGCCAGGACGACTGGGATAATAAAGAATGGAAATGACTCTTCTCCTAAAAAAAAGAGAATCAAACTTAACGGTGCGACAAGCCCGTAGATTAATAGATATAGAAGAAAATAGACTCGTCTCCACCGCTTTTCTTTCTTGGACATGTCGCACCCCATTTTCTAATGATTAAAACTCTATCTCTTTTTTTGTATGTGTTTTCTGAAACTCTGTTGGTTTTGGATCAAAGTATTCCATGGTGAACTTTGGCACGAACTTGTTGTTCTGCAAGTAACCTGATCCCCATGTTGGGTCCATCGTTAACCAGCGTCCCTCGACCTTCGTCTCCACCCAAGCATGATTTTGTCCGGCAAATCCTGTTACCATTTGCGCTTCCATACCACTTGCACGTAAAAGAGCAATCGCTAAATACGCAAAGTCCTGACAAACGCCTTCTTTTTCGTCCAACGTTTTTAATGCACTGTCATCAAACTCAAACGTTCGATTGTTTAGCTTGTCTACGTCATAGCTCACGTTTTTTGCTACATACTCATAAACAGCTAGCGCTTTTTCTTTTTCGGTCTTTTTATTTTTTGTTAGTTGCGCTGCTAATTTCTTAATCTCTGGAGCATCCGACTGAATCCCTCTAGATGGCAAGGTAAATCGTTGATCACTTGTGTTTGTATTCTCAACCGTGAAATTTGCTAGACCAACAAAGTACTGCATATATCCGTTCGTTTTTTGGAATTCTGGTGCCATTAAAGACACTTCGTATTTCCCAGGTCCAAACCGTAGGAAAAACTCTCCCTCGAATTTGTTGTTCTTAACTGGGATCGCGTACATCGCTTTTAGGTCGTCTTTCTCTGTCTGAACAAAAACGACATTCGTCTTGTTTGCATCCTCACCTTTTGGATCAATTCTTCCTTTAATCTTGTATGTCAGATCCGCTTTTTCACCGCCTACTTCTGGGGACTCAAGTTTGAAGCCTTTTTCCTCATAAGCAGAGGAATATTTCACAGGTTCAAAGGATTCACTAGATAAATTTTTTACATATAAGTGAGCCGCATCTGTAAAAAAGTCGGTTGATCCTTCTTTAGGCGTCATGATCTGTACCTCATGAACACCCGTACCATAATAAAGAGGGATTTTATGTGCGAACTTTCCATTCTCAACCGGAACCATAATTTTAGTAGTTTCACTTTCTTTCTTAAGCTCAACCATAAGCTGTTCAACACTGGAATCAGCAACTTCACCCTCTAGCTCGAAAGAACCATCTCTTTCCATATACCCATTTATGGAATTATTTAACTTTAAATCGTATTGAAACGCGTTCTTTGTATAAGCAATATCTCTCTTAATCTCAGGGTTTACGTTCTCTACATCAAATGAGGCAATGTCGTAATAGTAGTCTTCAGCCTTATCACTTGGCACACTTACTTTGACAGAATAATTTCCCTTCCCATTAAACAACTGCACCTTTTGTTCAAACTTGCCTTCTTTTAAAGGAGCGTAATAGCTGAAGTCCCGACCGTTCGGCCCTTCTTCATCACTTCTCACTTTGATCCATACATGGTCTGACTTGAAACTGTTATACTTTTTCGCCTTACCTTTAATGAGTACCGTTGAGTTTGCCGTAAACTCTTTGTACTTAGGGCTCGATAACGTCGCTTCCACTTCTTCTGCGTATGGAAGAAGTTCTAGTTTCTCTAATGTGTCCTCTTTGTTTGCTTCCTCAGCAAGAGTTGTATACTTATCTTTTTTCTCTTCTTGTTCAGGTTGGGCAGAAGGGGATTCGGTTGTGCAGGCGGTTAGTGCCAGAAGCATGAGTATCAGAAGAAAATTAGTTATTTTATTTCTCATTGAATAATCTCCTTTGTTTATTTTCAAAAGAAAAGAGATGGAGCTTCCATCTCAAACGACATTGTTATACTTAAAAAATTATTACGAACTTATTTTGAAAAAGTTCCCAGTAAGATCACTATTTGATCAGCTATACATTTTGTTCTTTTTCTCGAATACTGTTTATATGATTTTTCTTCATCATAGGCAGACCTAAAGCTATACCTAACATCGCATACGGAAACCCTTCATTTTCACCTAACCACATGAAAAGATTATAAGGAACATAAATACCATAAATAAAGATGTACATCATCATATAGAAACGACGCCATTTCTTTTCACTTTTTGACATACAAATTCCTCCTAGCTATATATTCTAATTAAGTTTATATTTCTCGTTTATATCCTGCTTCATTTGTTCAAACGTTTTTTCGTTCATGGAATTTAAATAATTTTCTACTTCTAGACCTGACTTCTCAATAAACTCATCTAATTTTTCTTCTTTATCCTCTAGAATCTCTCTTTGCTCTCTCGTTATATAATCCTCATTCGAAAGATAGGTAATTGAGCCGCTTATATTGATAGATAGCTTTCTTTTTTTACTGTCCCATTCATTAGTAAAACCAAGAGCCTCAAAATAACGCTCTACTTTTATGGCATCCGCTTCTCTAAGGGAATCTTTCTTCCACTGTTCCCAACGTTTTGCTATTTCTTCAACTCGCTCAAATTCTTTCTTTAACTGAGTTTGATCGTTAATATCTGTATAAATTCCACCAGCTGCGGCAGCTACATCTTTTAACTGTTTTTGCCCTTTCCCATCAACATTAAAGCCGATAACGTTAACGATCGGAGAAATATTAGAATCTACTAATTTCTTAGCTGCTATAACAGGATCACCCTCACATGTTTCAATACCGTCACTCACTAGAAAGACAATATTGTTATTCTTATCTGCCGGATATTTCGATAAATCTTTTTGTGCCTCTTCTAGCGCTAATGTGATAGGCGTCCATCCTTTAGGTTGAAATTGATTCAGCGCTTTATCAAACTCAGCCGCATTATAAGATGCTATAGGATAGACTAGATTTGAGCTTTCGCAAGACAGTTTTTTATCCGAGTCCGATCCACTCCCTTTATGACCATATACTCGCAATCCCACGTTCGCTTTATCAGGTAAAGATTGTACGAAGTTATCAATAGCTTCTTTGGCTAATTCCATTTGGGTTTTACCTTTCACCTTCTTAGCCATAGAACCGCTTGCATCTAAAATAATTTCCACATTATAATTTTCTTTAAATTGAAATTTAGGGTCTTCAATTTCCGGGCTACCGAACGAATACAACTTCCACTTGTCAACAAGAGTAGCCGGATCTGTAAAGCCATTCCAATAGAGGGCTACAAGGTTATTGAAATACAAATCTAACGTCTCGTCACTTGCGTTCTCATCCAGTTTAGGCATGTCTTTTAAAAGCTCTTCTTTTACACCACTCGTAGTATCATATACTTCTTTTCCAGCAAATTTTCCATTTGGATATGCAAAAACCTCATTAATAGAAGTAGGAGCTGGGGGGATATCCTTTTTTAATTTACTATCAGATTCTACCTTTTCAGGTTTACTTTCTTTTTTCGTTTCTTGCTTAACTTCCTTTTTTGAGTCTGCAGGTTCATTTGCTTCTTCTGAGTTGGCGCATCCTGTGAATAGTGTCAGTAATAGGAATAAAAACGATAGTGTTTTCAAGTTTCTAAAACTCATTAAATACCATACCTCTCCTGTTTATACATACCTTTTTTGTTAAATAGGGTGTACATAATTTCGTCTAAAATCTAGAACAACTAACTATTTATAATTACGAAAACCTTTCTCATTTATTGTCCTAATACTCATTTCCTACAAAGATTGAATTACAACAAAATCTAATAGTTATGTAAAATCTTCTAAATTTTTTCTATGCCAAAACTATCACAGAATTTCTAAAGTCGTCAACCTTCTAAATCCTTGCTATATAAAGGTTTATTGCACTTATCCACAACCTTATTACCACCTTTCGCAATGTTCGACTTTTTACGACAGCCATCCTAAAAAACATACTAGTAATTCCTTCACGGTAAATATACATAAATATCCATTTTTATTATTGTACTTTCCTTAACTCTTACAAATATAAACCTATAAATTCACTAGATATGTGCTATTAACTCATTTGAAGCAGATGAATTCACATAGGTAAAAAGAATTAAATCACAAAAAAGCACCTAATCCATTTAGGTGCTTTCAAAATTCTATTCACTATTTATTAAAGTTGCCTAGCCATCTCCACGAATAACTATAGTGCGTGGTATCATACAGCGTATTTTTAAGCTCTTTTTTCTCTCCGGGTTTTAAAGTAACGGTTTCCGTAATGTGTGTAAAAACTTTCTTTTCTTGTCTGTTCTTAACCGTAATCTCAATTTTCCCGTTATATGTATACTGCTTATTAAAATTAGCTGCATAAATGTTATAAGCTGCAGACCCTCTGCCTTTTTCAGGAATAACGACAACCTCTAAGTTCTTAAAGGATTCATTGTTATGATCTCCTCTTTCCTGATATGTTTCCTCCAGTGTTTCAAAAGCTTGATTCTTCATATGATTATCCATGATATCAACAATTTTAATAATGCCATTTATAAATAGTAAACATGTCGCAATACAGCCAATCGCCCAATATACACCTGTTCTCGTTCTACCTAATTTTTTGTAGTGAACGAATGAACTAATGGCTAGAATGAGCCCAAATGCAAATGCTCCTATGTTGAACCAAAATACACCACTTAAATAGTCGTAATCCATTTTTGTCATGCCCTTTTTAAAACTTCAATTTAATTAAGTTCACCTTTCCACTCCCAGGAATATGAATCGTACAAGCTTCTCCCATCAAATTGATCTATTTGTTTCTTTTCTCCAGGTTTTATAGTGATTTTTTTAGTTGTGTATTCCCCGTCAACTATTTTATTATTGATGATGGTTTTTATATAGGCCTTTCCATGAAATGATACCTTTTTATTAAAATTAGCTACAAAAATATAATGAGTATCTGGGCCCTTGTTTCTATCTGTTTTAAGTGATAATTCCAGGTTAGCAAAAGATTCTTCTTCATTTCCTCTTTCTTCATTGTTTTTTTCCATTTCTGTATATGCAGCTTTTACTCTTTGCTCCTCTGAATAGTTCACGTACAGAATTATCCCATTAAAAAAAATCATAACTCCTATAAAGACCGCTGTTCCCCAGAGTTCAGCTCGAATTTGACTAACTTTTTCTTTCTTCTTCTTTTTGTAATAACCTATTCCAAATATTAATGCTAAAATGAACGCTAGTATATTCATAAAAATAATTAACCACACTGGCCACCATACCTCCTAACTTAATCCCCTTCTATATGTAACTGTAATCCTCATTAACCTTAAAACTACTCTAATTTTCATACCCTACTTACGCTCAATCCAAATCAAAGTTTCGACATAAAAAAGTTGAGGTTAAAAGATCAACCCCAACAACTCTTCACTATAATAAAACGTCACTAACGCGCCTACCGCTAAATATGGTCCGAACGGAATGGCGGTCTTACGGTTATATTTCTTCGTTACTAACCCTACGATTGCGACTAATACCCCGACAATTGATGCGACCATTAGCGTCAGATAAGCACCTTGAAAACCGAGTACGAGTCCTAATACGCCCATCAGCTTAATATCTCCACCGCCGATTCCACCTTTTGAGAGAATGGCTAACAATAATAAAAATATAAATCCGAGCAGACTTCCGACGGCAGCATCTACCCAGCCTCTTGGTTCAAAGATCACTTGTAAGGCTAGGAACCACACGAAAAATACGATCAGCACTTTGTCCGAGATAATAAAGTACAATAGGTCGGAAACGGTAATGATGGCGCATAACAAAACAAGTGAGCAGGCTAACAACAACTCGATAGAGAACCCGTATTTTATGTATGAAAAACTATAAAGAGCACCAGTTGCGAGCTCCACGATCGTGTATAAAAGTGGAATTTGCTTCTTACATGATTTACACTTTGCGCCTGCAGTGAGAAACGAAACGATGGGAAACAGCTCGTACCATTTTAATTGCCTTTCGCAATGGTCACATTGTGAACGTTCTAAACCTACGATCTTCATTCCTTTTGGCAGACGATAGCCGATTACTCCGCCGAACGAGGCTAATACGGCTCCTACTACAAAAAACCAAACGCTCCACATTGCTTCCATTTCCCACTTCTCCCTTAATCTTCTTTCTGCACACTATTATAATGAAGAAACTTATTTTTTGCATCTCTCTTCCTTAAAGTTATCGGCTATCTTTTTTATTTGTTTTCCTGCACATACAAAAAAGGAATGCCCGAAAACGGACATTCCAACGAATATTTTTCTCTATTCGACTAAGAAAACGAAATAGCTGATGAAGACGATGAAGAGAACCCACATGATCGGGTGAACTTCTTTGAAACGTCCTTTTACTGTCATTGTTAGTGGGTACATAACAAATCCTAGTGCGATCCCTGTTGCGATGCTGTATGTGAGCGGCATTGCAATCAATGTTAAGAATGCTGGTACTGCAATTTCTAGACGGTCCCACTTGATCTTGCTTAGTACGGATACCATGAGTACACCGACAATGATAAGTGCTGGTGCGGTTACGGATGGTGTTACGACTACTAATAATGGTGAGAAGAAAAGTGCTAATAAGAACAATCCGCCTGTTACCACAGATGTGAATCCTGTACGTCCACCTGCTGCTACACCTGAAGCTGATTCGATGTAAGCTGTTGTTGAAGATGTTCCAAGGATCGCACCAACTGCGATCGCTGATGAATCAGCAAGCAACGCTTTACCTGCACGAGGCAGCTTATTGTCTTTCATGATCCCAGCTTGTGATGCAACCGCCATCAATGTTCCTGCTGTATCAAAGAAATCTACGATAAAGAACGTTAGAACAACGATCATCATATCTACTGTGAAAATTTGATCAAAGTGAGAGAACGCTTGTCCGAATGTTGGTGCAAGGCTCGGAATCGCTCCTACGATTTGATCAGGCTTATTGATCAAGCCAGCAAAGATACCAACTACAGCGGTGATCACCATGCCGTAGAAGATTCCTCCACGAACGTTTCGGATCATCATTAAAATCGTAATAATAAAACCAAAGATGGCAAGAAGTGTTGGACCTTGTGTTAAGTCGCCAAGAGAAACAAGTGTAGCTTTGCTTGGTGCGACGATTCCTGCGTTCTTCAGTCCGATAAATGCGATGAACAGCCCGATACCAGACGCTGCAGCGAATTTCAAATCTTCCGGGATCGCGTTTATGATGGTTTCACGAATTTTAAATAATGTAATAAAAATAAAGATAATTCCAGACATCAATACGCCAGCAAGAGCTGTTTGCCACGGAATATCCATGACTAAGACTACTGAGTAAGCGAAGAATGCGTTAAGTCCCATACCTGGAGCAAGTGCGATCGGATATTTTGCTACGATTCCCATGAAAAGTGTTCCAAGGGCCGCTGCAAGTGCAGTTGCCGTGAACACGGCACCTTTATCCATGCCAGCATCGCCTAATACGGATGGGTTAACGAATAAAATGTAAGCCATCGCAAGGAACGTTGTTAATCCCGCTGTTGCTTCTTTTTTGTAAGAAGTGTTGAACTCCTTGAATCCAAAATACTTTTCCATCTATAAATCCCCCTATACCCTGTCTACGTATAAAATCGAAAGCTATTACTAGTCGCTTTTGGATGAGGTTGATTTCCGTTTCAGGTGCTCGCTTTCCGCGGGGCAAGCGGTGAGCCACATTCGTACGTTTCACTCTTAAGTGTCTCACCTGCACGCCTGTCCCGCAGGAGTCTCGCACCCTACACTACAATCAACTTTCAAAGATGAACTTCATAAAAGTTCAGCGACTAGCAGCAATCTATAGAAAATAACTAACAAAAAGACCCAAGGGACGAGCCCTTGGGTCTGAATACGTAAGAGTTAATGAAACGAGGCCTATGCAAAGAGAGCATGTGCGCATGTTTCAAAAATCCTTCGTAGTCAGACCATTTACGGCAGTCTGGTAGAAACTTTCGGGCCATATCCCCGAATTTATACGTAGGAAATACATTTAATTTTTTAATTACTACTTGAGTATAGGTCGAACTTTGTCGTACGTCAAGCGTTTTTACGAATGATTTTATGTTATTTTGCAATAATCGTTCGTGTTTTCGCTTTCAAACCTATTCCCACTCGATTGTTGCTGGTGGCTTAGAAGTAATATCGTACACCACGCGGTTGATGTGATCGACTTCGTTTACGATACGAGTAGAGATCTTTTCAAGAACGTCCCAAGGGATACGTGCCCAGTCAGATGTCATTCCGTCGATAGACGTTACGGCACGAATACCAATCGTGTAATCGTACGTACGAGCGTCACCCATTACACCAACGCTTCGGATGTCAGGTAGGACCGTGAAATATTGCCACACTTCACGCTCTAAGCCTGCTTTTGCGATTTCTTCGCGAAGAATGAAATCAGACTCACGAACGATCTCTAATTTTTCTTCTGTAATCGCACCAAGTACACGAATTCCTAGACCAGGGCCTGGGAACGGCTGACGCCAAACGATGTGCTCAGGAATGCCAAGCTCTGTACCTACTTTACGCACTTCATCTTTAAAGAGTGTGTTAAGAGGCTCAATTAGTTTGAACTGCATGTCTTCAGGAAGTCCGCCAACGTTATGGTGAGACTTGATCGTTTGTGCAGTTGCTGTACCGCTCTCTACGATATCTGTGTAAAGTGTGCCTTGTGCAAGGAATTCGATGCCTTGTAGGTTAGATGCTTCTTCATCAAATACGTAGATGAACTCGTTACCGATGATCTTACGTTTCTTCTCAGGATCAGATACACCTTCGAGCTTGCTTAAGAAACGCTCTTTTGCATCGACCTTAATAATGTTGATGTTGAATCCTTCGCTGAACGTTTTCATAACTTGATCTGCTTCATCTTTACGAAGTAGACCATGATCAACGAAGATACATGTTAATTGGTCACCGATTGCTTTATGAACAAGAACAGCTACAACAGATGAGTCAACGCCACCTGACATTGCGCAGATTACTTTTTTGTCGCCAACAACGTCACGGATCTTTTGAATTTCGTCTTCGATCCAGTTTTCCATCGTCCAGTTTCCTTCACATTCACAAACAGATTTTACGAAGTTATCAAGAAACTCGATACCGTACTCTGAATGACGAACTTCTGGGTGGAATTGTACGCCGTAAAGTTTACGAGATACATCACTCATCGCCGCTACAGGACAAGAAAGACTTGTAGCGTCTGTTACGAAACCTTCTGGTGGCGCAACAACTAAGTCGCTATGGCTCATCCATACCACTTGTTGTTCTGGAAGTTTTTCATAGAGCTTGTTCATGTTTGTTACTGTGATCTCTGCTTTACCATACTCACGGTGGCTCGCGCGCTCTACTTTACCGCCGAAGTGGTAGCTCATCAATTGCATACCATAACAGATTCCAAGCACAGGGATATCCAGATCAAAGATAGCTGGATCACAAGCTGGTGCTCCTTCTGCATAAACAGAGTTAGGTCCACCAGAGAAGATGATTCCTTTTGGATTCATTTTCTTTATATCTTCCGCCGTTGTCGTGTGCGGATGTAATTCACTGTATACTCCTAAGTCACGGATACGACGTGCAATCAACTGATTATATTGTCCACCGAAATCTAACACAACGATCATTTCACTCATTACGTGCAAATCATTCGTTACGCTCATGTACTTCACCCCATCTATTATTATCAGCTATAGTATCCGTCAGCTTGTCTATCTTTACACTTTCTTTATAAAACAAAAGAATTCTACCCTTGTTTTCCACATACAAAAACAAAGGCAGAATTCCTTAAAATGTAGCTATAAAGAATCCTGCCTTCATAGTCAGGTCATTTTCGGCAACCCGGTAGAGACTCTCGAACCTTATTATCGAGGATATACGAAGGAGAATATTATCTGACACTATAATCTTAAAGACATTCTAACAATGCCTGTTATAGCGGTCAAGGGCGGATTCTTTTAATTAAATTTTCCCACAATTCTTTATGAAAATCATTCCATAGATCTGACTGCTTTTTTTGACTGAATTGAACGCCTTCATAAGCTTTTGCGAGGATCCTCATGTCCTTTGAATCAAGCTCTCTGTCAACATACAAAGCATACTCTCTTAACGTAAAAGCAGGTCGTCTTTTTATGCCATAAACCTTTAATAGCCACATCAAGCGTTCGAAGGCTTCTTCAAAGCTATCCGCGCCTTTTTTGTGTTTGTAGCGCCAAATCGTGTACTGACGAAGCCATTTTTTGCGGAACAGATAAGCGAGAGCTGCAATCACAACCAAGCTAATTAATAAGATAACCGCTAGCGTTCCAAGTGAATTCAGAATTGAACTTGAACCTGTTTTTTCTCCTGTAGCAGCGTTATCGTCCTTCGTTAAATCTTTTTCAGGCTTGTCTGGTTGAGTTGGAACTGGTGCAGCTGGTGTTGAATCTTTCTCTTCACTTTCTGGTTCGAATGGATTATCAAATCCGCGCGTAGGCTCGAAAGGAACCCATCCGATTCCTGAAAAATACACTTCTACCCAAGAGTGAGCGTTTGCGTTTGTAACGGTATATTCACGCAGACCATCATCACCAAGTGCCTCAAAGGTTCCCGGAGTAAAGCCTTTCACCCAACGAGCAGGTATGCCAACAGAACGCAGCATCACCACCATTGACGTTGAAAAATTATCACAATATCCTATTTTCGTTTCAAACAAAAATTGATCAACGTAATCTTCATCGCCCTTTGGAACCGCAACTTCGATCGTATTATAGCCATAGGCGTTTTTAGCAAAATAGCCTTCCACCGTTTTGACTTTATCGTAGAGCGTGGGTTGGTTTACCGTTACATTTTGTGCAAGGTCTTTTACCCGCTGCGGCAGAGTTTCAGGCAGTTGCAGGTAATTTTCTGTTATATATTCAGGGTATTGGTTGTTCGAAGCTTTTAGCTGCTCTTCTTTTATTATAGGAAGTTCGTAACCCATATCGTACGCCGAAAGCTTTTCTTCTCTCCCGTTTTGGAAAGTAGAGATTTTCCCGCTTACTCCATCTAACTGAAAGTTCGTTTCTGATCCTCCCTTAATGCTTTTAAGCTTTCCAGGTATCATAAGAAACGAGTATTCTTTTCCTTTTTCCGCTTCAATACGAGCTTTATGGTTTTCCATCTGAAGCCCATCTTCCCAGATACGGGTGTAATTCGTCTCTGCATCTGGAATTTCTGGTTCAACAGCTACAGCCTGAGTCGGAATCTTATTCTCCCACCCTTTACCGGTGTAGAATTCTTTCGTTTCTATACGCCAATAGTGCCTGCCGTTATCATAAGCAGTGAAGATTGGCGTATAGTCGAACTCAAACGGACCACCAAGCTGGCTGTCGTTTTCACCATAACCAATCTTTGAGATTCCAGCGCCTTTTCCTAACCCTTCTTCTCCACCTTTTCCTGACATGTTCTGAAGAAACGGAACAGGATCTGGCCAGATTGGAGATGCTTTTGGTGCCACATACCCTAGAGCTGACGACAACGCGATGACGCCAGAAAGTGGTGCCACCCAAAGGACAGGGAACTTTCCTTTTAAAAGCGAGAAGCCTTGCGTTTCAATAATCTTCATCATTCGTAAGATACCGACCAAGATCAGTCCGATGAAAACGGTACGGATGATCGCGAACTTCCCATCATACACCGTAAATGTATCGAGTATTGAAATATAGATAACCGTGATCAAGAAGAACAGGAAGATTCTGCGTGTCTGGACAAGCCAATAATGCATCAAATAACTGACGAGCCAGAGTAAAATAAAGAACAGAAGACTCCTGGAAAGAGACGTCATCTCGTTCCAGTTCTGGTCTGAAAACAAGCCAAGATTATATTGAATATCTTCAATCAGAAAAGGAACCCACTTAAACGATAAAAAGACATCAAAAAAGTAAAGCGAATGAAGCGCATATAACATCGCTCCCAATTTCACCGGAAAAGAGATCCAGAACGGAAGCTGAAAATACGTAACAATAAACAAAAACAATGTGTACATTACGAAAATCTGAATATCGTTTGTCGTCGTAAGCTCTTTAAGCGGTCTTAACCATTCCCATAAAAGAAGGAAGCCTAAGCCGTACAGGACCAATACGTGTAACGTTGATGCTTGCTGCTGATTAGATTGAGGCATACGTGCCACCTGCCTTCAGCGATTCGTTAAAGTCAGAGCCCATAATCGGTGTTACAGGAACACCGAACTGTCTGATTCGAGAGAGATACGTGAGTTCTTGACTCTTTAGTTTAGAATCAAGCGCTAAGTAAAAGAAAATCACGTTCGTTTGCTGTCTCGATGCGATGAGCTCGAGCGTTTTCATCGTGTATTCTGAAAGGTTCGGCGAAATAATAAGAGCCGTCTTTCCTTCCATATAGCCTGCCATGTATTCTTGTTTCAATCGTTCTTCAAATGGCGGCTTCACGTCTGACTTCACTTTTGCAAGTTCGTGAAGAATCCGCCACTCTTGCTCCACCCCTATGTTCATCGGGATTTCTTTTCCGGATAACGGATGATAGCCGATCGAACCCCCCTTTGAGATCGCATAGTGGACGATCGATGCCGCAAGCGATACGCCGCGTTCAAATAGCCAATCCTGCGTGCCGTAGCTTTTTTCACAATGATCAAGTACGATCACAAAATCATCATTACGCTGCTGTTCAAACACTTTGGTTAATAACTTGTTCGACCTGGCACTCGCTTTCCAGTGCAGCCAGTTCATCCGGTCGCCGGCCACATAATCACGAACACTAACGGTTGATGTGTAGTCAGTAAAAGAACGCTTCCCGACTTTTTTCATACCGGATTGAAGCATCTTTCCTGCTTCCCACCGCTCGATATCCTGGTACTGCGGGTACACAAAGATCTGTTCTTGTACGGAGACACTCGTACTTTTTAAAACAAAGCCAAAGATATCTCCTGTACTGATTTGAATCTGATCAAATTTAAATAACCCACGAGGTGCAGGGTTGATCGTATACGAATATTCTAGGTTTTTGCGGAACAACGGAAACAGCAGAATACGAGACTGGATCTGATGCGTATTGCCCTCGTATCGCGTTTCACGAAGCAGCACCTCTGGCAGCACATCCTCAACGACCACGTAGAAAAGCGGAAAGTTGCTGCGTCGTTTGATGACAATTGTCACTTCTATTTCTTCGCCTGCCATCAGCTTGTTTTTCGAGATATATCGCTCCACTTTCAACCGTTGTATCGGATAAAAAGCCATCGTAATGGAATAAAGTACGAGCGGAAGTACACTGTAAAACAGAAACCAGCTTACGAATCCTCCCTGAAACATGGCAAAAGAGAACGTAACAAGTAGTAAGAAGATGATTCCTGAAAACCCAATCGGTGTTTTATACCGCTCCCGAAATTTATGAAGAAACGCCTTCATTATGCATGCTGTTCCTTATGAATAGGTGCAGGCACGCGGGCCAAAAGCTCATTGATTACTTCTTCAGCTGAGATCCCTTCAAAGCGGGCTTCAGGTTTTAATAGCACACGGTGAACAAGAACATACGGTGCTAAGTATTTCACATCATCAGGGATAACAAAATCACGGTTCATGAGCAATGCAAAAGCCTGTGCTGCTTTTAATAAAGCGAGCGAGCCACGCGGACTAACGCCTAGCGCAATGGATTTATGATTACGTGTACGATTGATCAGATCGACGATATATCGCTTGATCGAATCTGATACATAGATGTTCTTAACGGCTTTTTTCAGTTCTGAGATCTCTTCAGGTGAGATGGCTGGTTTAAGGAGGTGGATCGGGTGTTCGTTTCCAATCACGTTCAATACATTAAACTCTTCCTCTGGAGTCGGATACCCCATGGTCAGCTTCATTAAGAAACGATCAAGCTGTGCTTCGGGAAGTGGATATGTCCCTTCGTACTCGATCGGGTTTTGGGTGGCCATAACTAAGAACGGATCGGGCAATATATGTGTCTGCCCATCTACGGTCATGCTCATTTCTTCCATTGATTCAAGAAGTGCAGATTGCGTCTTTGGTGAAGTACGGTTGATCTCATCAGCAAGGATGATGTTTCCTACAAGAGGACCTGGTCTAAATTCAAAACTCATATCTTTTTGGTTATATATCGATACCCCCGTCATATCAGACGGCAATAAATCAGGTGTGAACTGGATGCGGTTAAAGGTTAGTCCCAGAGATTTTGCGATGGATCGCACCATCATCGTCTTCCCTACTCCTGGTACGTCTTCAAGTAAAACATGTCCCCCTGCTAATAACGAAACAAGTGTTAACTCTGTAACCTTTTTCTTACCTACCATAACTTTTTCTACGTTTGCGATAACCTCTCTAAGCTGAGGATGATATTCAAATGTCTTTTCATTTCTAGCGTTCATGATAGACTCCCCTCTAACATTTCTGTCTCTACATTATTTAATTTTTTCTTTCCTTTAAATATTCTCATCACACAGACGATATTCCTTGTTTTTTTACAAAAAAAGAGAAGATTCGATACAAGTGAACAAATAAAAAAAGATGCACTCTATACAGTGCACCGTAATCGTTCTTTCTAAATATTGTTTTGCGTTCTTAAACTCTAATTTCCCAAGCTTAATAAGCATGCTGTTTTTGTAGATATTTCTCGGGAAATTGTAGAAATATGACGATTGAATGTTGAGGATTGTATCTTGTATCATTATAAAATCCATATCGGGTCACGATATATCTATGTTAAATAATAGCTCCGTAAGGGTTGACCGTATCGCCCCCCGATATACACAAGCTTACTTTCTAAATAAAGAAAGAATCGCTTCCCATTTGCTTTTCGGCCGGCTTTGAACTACGATTTCAAGTCGTCTATTGAAATCGTTCTGCAGACGCCATTCCTTGACTTGTTCTTCTCTTAGCTTTTGAATTTCCTGTTGCAGAATTTCACTTTTCTCTTTTTCCTGTTCTAGCAATACTTCGTATTGTTCTTTCTGTTGGTTGGTCAGCTTCTCAATCTTAGCGTTTGTTTTCTGAGCTGCGTTTCCTACATTAGCACTGATGGCGTGATGATCTTGCTGAAGCCTCGATACGGTTACTTTAAGCTCTGACATATCGTTTGTCAGCTGAGCATTCATCTCGCGTGTCGCTGCTAATTCATTCGCTAGCATCATTAATACTTCTCGTAATTGGTTCGGGTCTTGTGGAAGGTTCTCATATGTATCGGGTAGCGCTACGTCCGTTTGAACTGTTTCTTTCAGTCTTTCTTTTTGTTGTAGCACAATATCTTTAGCTGTATCGTCTAAAGGCTTGTCTGTATCGCGTAGCGCTATGAGCGATTCGATATCAGATTGAACAAAGATACGGCGATCTCCATCCTTTAAAAACTCGTATCCATTTCGTTCTAAAATTTGTCCATACTTTCGAACAGTAGGTGTTGCGATCCCTACTTCTTCTGCAACTTCCTTGGAGGAGAAAGCTCGTTCATTCGGTTGTATATCACGTCGCATATCGGGCCTCCTTCATTTCTCTTCATCTATTCCTTATATCGCCATGCGATACATATCGTTAAATTCTTCTACTATAGGCATTCGCAATGAACTGTACCAATACGTCTATGCTCTACTAAATAGATTTCGGCAAATGTATCGATCTCCCCTTCTTTCCTTTTGAGAAACTCACTCATTCCACTAGTTTATTTTTCTATTTTTTCACCCTACCCAGAAAATAGCTGTTTTCTAAAAGAATAAGGACATATATAATGAAAAAGTGCAATTATTTTTACATTTATTTTTTATGAGAGAGGTTATGTAATGAATACTACTTATTCATCGATACAATCTACTAAAACAAGAATGATAGTCATCAGCGCACTATTCGTGGCACTTACTCTTGTTGCAACGATGTTCATTAACATCAAGCTTCCGATCGCAGGAAACGGTGGTCTTATCCACTTAGGAAACATTCCTCTATTCGTAGCCGCTTTTGTTTTCGGCAGAAGAACTGGTGCTATTGCGGGTGCTTTCGGGATGGGCTTATTTGATCTTCTATCCGGTTACACAATTTGGGCTCCATTCACATTTATCATCGTTGGAGCAATGGGCTATGTAGCGGGCGTTATAGCGGAAAAAGTGCCAGGTAAACGTGTGATTGTTTATTCCATGGCAGTTGTCGTTGCTATGCTTATTAAAGTGGTAGGCTATTATTTTGCAGAAGTTGTGCTTTACAGCAACTGGATCGTACCATTTGGATCCATTCCAGGAAATGTTCTGCAAGTTGGATTTGCTGGACTTGTCGTGGTTCCACTCGTAGCACGTATTAAGAAAAGAATTCTTTAGTAATAGAGACCCTGTATCGTATTGGCTTAACCGCTATGCGATATGGGGTTTTTTATGTTTACGAAGTCCCCTGAAACTTTTTAAGAATACAAAGCGACTTACTATAAAATGGATATCAGAGGTGTGAATATGAAGAAATCATTACTTAGACTGTCTTTTATTACGTTTAGTATCTTGATTGCTGGGTGTAGCGTTTATTCGGAAAGTAAAGAGACCGCTCCAAACCTAATTACGCAGGATACAAAAGAGACACTTATCGTTACAGGTGAAGTGAATAAGACTTTCCCCAATGACAAGGCCGTTAAAATTGCTAGGGATGCGGTACAGTCTGCTGAAAGAATATCAGGAATCTTAAATGTGTCGAAAAATAATTTAGAAATGACTCTTGTTGATTCAAATGGTAATAAGGAGAACTATTTACTTTGGTTACGAAAAGAAAGTGATAGTGGCATGATCATGAATGCCGACGATACACATACGGGATATACCCTAAAGCAACTTGACGTTGTTAAATTAAAAAAACTGTTAAACTTCTAAGGCAATCACTCTATTTACAAACACAAACTTCACCATCACACTTCACTCCTTCTGAATGTTAAAATAAAGAATACTTCCCTGTTAGACATATAGAGAGTGTCGACTTAAAATCGAAGCAATTTAGGAGTGTATACAAGCATGAATAAAAAAGATATCGCTCAAATACGAAAACAATTCAAGAAAGAGAACGATCTACTGAAGATCTCCAGCATTTTTAATGTGTATATTACGAAAGAATCCAGTGAGATCTATCATCACGTGAGTCAGCCTTTTGAGATGCTAGATGCTGAACAACAGGAGCTCTTCTTTAATAACTTTAAAAAATTGCTTGGTGGAAATCTCGATGAAAAGTTATTTGAATTAAAGTTTAATAGAAATGCTGAACACAATAGCCAGCTTATTCTGCACCAAGGCCTACTTGCAAGCGATACAGAAGACTGGAAAGAGCGAATGCTTCAAATGGTAGGGAAAATGCTCTTAAACCGACAATACGAAAAGGATATCGTGATTACCTTTATTAAGGGAGAATACTATAAGCCGACGAAGCGCAAAAATGATGAGGCTGAGATTAGTGAACGTGATGCTGTCTATTCCTTCCCCTTTATTTTGTGCAGCATAAACAATACACAAGAACCGAAGAAAGAACTGCTCTTTGATTATGTGGAAAAAGAGTTCAAGTATAATTTCGTGGTCGATCCGATCATTAACCTGAACGCACCGATCGGAGGATTTCTCTTCCCTTGTTTCAGTGATAATGCCGCAGATGTGAACCACATCCTGTATTCAGCAGGTAAAGTTCATGAGCCTGATTATGAGTTCATCGTGGACGTTTTAAATGGCGAAGAAATTATGACGGCAAAAGACGATAAGATTGTGTTTGAAGAAATTATCAAAGACGTAACACAAGATCAGTTGAACACGTCTACCCTCTCCAATGTGTATGAAGAAATCAACCGAATGATCGAAGAGAACGAGGAGGAAGAGCATCCACGACTAGACTCCAAGGACGTTGAGCGGGTTTTAAAAGCAAGCGGTGTTGAAGATATCAGTGTGGAGAAAGTGGAATCCGCTTTCCAAAAAGTGATTGATGATGATAAATATGAAATAAAAGCGAGTAGTGTTGTACCGAAATACAACTCGAAGTCGATTAAGATCGATACGAAGGTAGCTAAAATCTCGATTAGTCCACAAGATTTAAGGTATGTGAAGCAAGTACAGCTAAGCGGTAAACGTTACCTCATGATTGAAGTTGAGGAAGACACGGTTATTGAAGGATTTACGATGATTCCTGAGGCTTTTGGGGAGAAGATTGAAAAATAGTTAACTACAACTACATAATGGAAGCCCTTCTCTTAGAGAATGACTTCCATTGTGTATAATTTATGAAATTCTAATGTAAGTATTTATCTAAACCAATTCAGAACGCCTAGTAAGAAAGTTGGCTAAGCTTTAATTGATGTGTAGATTCTAAGATTAAAATTCCGTCTATCTATGCTCCCGAATTCCTCCTTAATTTTCTTTCATGTTGCTTTCAACCTTCTTACGCAGCTTTTTTCCTTCTTCTGAATCATAACCTCCGTACATAACCTTCTCAATAAAGTTACGATTAAAAAACACATTGTAATCGGGAGAAATATTACCTTCTGGGTATGGAACTGCAATGTAATCAAATTGTTTTCCTGTACTTACTTGAATTTGATTATAGCCATAAATCATGACGCTTTTCTTCATCTGCTTTAACTTTACGACTGTGCCAATGGGCAGAGGCTTGGATTTATCAAGCTTTTCTTTTTCAGAGCTATTTTCTTTCGCATTCGTACATCCTACTAAAAGTAAAATAAGTATAAAGATTATTGCTAGTTTGCCTTTATTTTCATTTCGTAATATTTTCATTTTCATGATTCCTTCTCAATTTTTTATTTAAAGCTCAACCTTTTCCCTCATGTCAGCTTCTTGCGGTATTTGATAGCCAGGTAGATTCACGTCTTCAATCCAATTTCTATTAAGAAAACATTGAATTTCTCTGAGATATTACCCTTGGGATAAAGAACAGCAATGTAATCAAATAACTTGTTGGTTTTGGTTTAAATTTGGTTTCTCACATAAAACATAAGCAACTTTTAAAATTTTTTCTTTTGATACTGCCCCAATAGGCAACAATGTTTTATTTAAATCCACCCTCTTTTTTAAGAATGGCACGAATAAATAAAGCAATTGCACAGGAACCATATACCATCAGCATCATAATAGTCAGTGGTCCTTTCGCTTTAGAAAGAGTATTTTGGGGACCTTCTCCAAAAATGATAGAAGAAAATAAAAACGTTCCGCCTATCCCCATAAAGATGGCATAGAATATTAATCCAAAACTTAACGCCTTCTTAAAATCCCCTTTATTTGTAGGTACCAATGCTAAATCCTCCAATTATTCTTATGTTCACTTGTCTTTTTTTCTCTTCAAGCCCAAATTTACTCCTACCCCAATTCCACGTGCAGCATATAAGCTATAGAACTCAGTATGTACTAATACCCCTTTGATATGGAAAAATAAACCTTTTTAGTGGAGCGAAATTACTGGAAGTTATTAAAAAATTGTTTGTTTATATGAGAGGGATACATAGACGGTTAAATTACTTTGCCCATTCTTACTGTTGATGAGGTGCACGTCTACATTGCTGTAGATCATGCTGGTTCAGACTACTTTTTGGTAAATATGGCTCGATACAATATGAACATTTGTTGCCATAAATGCATTTATCGCTTCAATAATATCTTCAAGCCTTTATTTAAATTTTAGATGATACAAAATAAAAAAGCTTCTCATAAGTTTTATCAACTTATGAGAAGCTACCGGTAAATCCTTTATGTCAGCAAAATGCTAGCTAGCATTCCACCTTCTTTAAACTCACAAACCCACTTGGGTTTTGTGGGCGTTATTACATCATGCCGCCCCTATGGTGAGAGTGTGTAACATCTTTAACATGGTGTGAAGACAGTGCGATATAACAAGGGTTTGCTAAATTTTGTATGCAACATCTTTAACAGGGTTTTATCTTTTTTCACTGGATTGCGTTAGCAAAATGTTAGCAATTTCAAGCTCAGATGGAAATAGATATTTATGCTTCAGATATTTTGAGTATGTATATGCCTTGTAATGTTTTAGTTTTTTGAGTGTTTTGCTATTGTTTTAGTTGTTTAATTATTCTAGATAATTGTTCAACTTTCTTCTCTAAGTTATTTATTCTACCACGTTTACCTTTGGTTTCGGTTTTCATCTCTTCTAATCGTTTAATTTCTTGTTCTAAATCGTAATGTGAATTAACTAGTTTACTTAAAAACACCAAGGAAATAGCTAGTATGGCATAAACGTCCTTTAGGTTGTCAGTTACAAAAGAATAATCACCTGAATAAAAGCTTATTGCCGCAATTAAAGCAAATGTTACAGCACACAAAAAAATAAACCCCAAATTGCTTAATGCTTTTCCCCGAGTGCCTCTAAAATATAGATCAAAGAGACCAACCAAATTTCCAGCTACAGCTAAGATATTAAATGTTTCTAGCCACTTTGGAGGAAGGAACTTGTTAATTCCGCCTATGGATAATAAGATTGTTACGATAAAAAATATGAAAAAACCCAATGACCAAAACCTAACAACCCATTTCTCTTTTAACCAAAGTTTGAAGAATTTCCTAAAGAATTCCTTCAAAAACAAATTTAAAACAACACTCAAAAGAAAAAGACAAAAAATAAATAATATAATACTTAAAATTACAATGTTAGCTTGAATTCGCTCAAGCACTTGAATTAGTTGATTTATATTGTCTTCCATAAACAACACCTTCATATTTTCCCCTGAGTTTAACCTATTAAATTCTACCCTAAGTTCCTTCACAATTAATAAAGTCAGCCTCTCTTTCACCTTATTGATTTGAAAATGGGCGATTTATTGCAAGGGTAAAAGTTGAAACAGCTACATCGGGTGTGTATTTCAACTCTGGATCTTTTGTAAGTCGACCTACTAATAATACTCTATTCATCATTTTCATAACGTTCCTTTATAAATTTTTATATCGAATTAAGATTACTAAAATATGATGTACGATAATATCCCAATAATCGCCAGATTCAACCCCACGTTAACTCCAAAAAATATTTTGTTATTCTTCTGAATACCATTAAGTAGTGTCCTTTGCTCTTCTGTAAAACGAGTAAGTTCATCAATAGTTTCTATTTTATTTTCATTTATTGTATTTTTAACATCAGTAAATGCTGTATTATTTTCTGTTTGAACATTTTCTTGATGTTCCCTTAGTTCTTTAATACTTGTGCTAATGCTATATAAAGACTGTTCTAACCCTTGTTGCCTAGCTTCAATATTCCTTGAAGTGGTTTGTAATAAATCAAATTTGCTTTCTATTACATCACGATAGTCTTTCAGTTGATCTTTTGATTGTTTCAATGTTTCTGCTAATTTTTCCATCTCTAGTTGTTGTTTTTCAAGAAGCTTTAAATAATCTGATGCCTTTTTAACTTTTTTTATCTCGTTACCAAGATCTTCAATATAGGTTTCCAATTCATCAATTTGCTCTATTTTTCCCATGGGTAACCTCCATAAGATTTCTCTTTTATAGTAGAATGTAGTGTTTTTATCATACTACCATAGCTAAATCTATCTTCTAAGCTAGAATAAATTAGTTTCAAGTCTTCCATTAAATCAAAACCATTTGAAATCAATACTTCACTCAAGTCACTTTTTTGCTCGCTATTTAGAAAAACATCTGAAGTATTCAAAACAGATACAAGCATTTCTTCCCTCAACTCGGTTTCCATTTGAGAAACTTCGCGAACTGCTAATGACATCCTCTCGCGGCCATCTATAGATTCAAACTGACCTTCTACTAGATTAATCAAACCATTTATTAAATTTAGGCTTATATCATTATTGTAACTCTCTAAAAAACGGCTCACAGTTATCTTTAAGCTTTTAAAAGTACTTAATGCACGAGGCTGATCAACTTTTCCCTCTTCTTGAACATAGAATATTTTCATCCAATCTCTGAGTCTATCTTTTTGTGCAACGATCTGCTCCAAAAGATAAACATCATCATTTCTTTTAAAATACACTTCAATTTTTCTTTGTAAAGATTCACTATCTGTAAAATCATCTGCATATTCTTTCATTAGTAATAGAGACCGTTTTCTTGAATATATAACATTATCGTTATACCACTTCAGAAGTACAAAGAGTATTTTCTTCAAAAAGGGGTCATTATCTTTATAAAAATGTTCAATAATCTCCGTATATTGATCTGGCATCTTTTCACTCTTCTTTAAAGTAAACATATAATCATACTTCTGGATATGACTTGTTAATTTATTTATTACAGTATCTTCGCTCCAGTCAGCTACTTCTACTTCAACCTGCCTACTTTTCCAATCCAATGTCCAATCTTCAACTACTCCTAAAAGGGCTAATCTATAAATACTCTTTTCATATAGCTCTCTGTCACGATCATTATGGTAGTCTAACAAGATAGTTGTTTCTTCTTTTGTATCAATATGAGAAAGGTAAAATTTATAAATTTGCTCCACTTCATCCTCAATATTTTTTAAATTAGTAGATAAAAAGAACAATAAAGTATTTAGATCCCCAGTCACTTTTCTCTTTTCTTTTTCCAGTAAAGCAACACTAGTATTCATGCCAAATATATTTTGCTGTTGCTCTTTATCTAATTGGTCTGGACTATATAAAACGACACAATTTGAGTTGTTTCTGTCTCTACCAGCCCGTCCAGCTTCTTGATAAAAAGATTCTAAAGAGTTTGGAATCCCATAATGAATCGTATTTCTTATGTTTCCCTT
Organism: Bacillus sp. E(2018); assembly: GCF_005503015.1. Lineage (NCBI taxonomy): Bacteria > Bacillati > Bacillota > Bacilli > Caryophanales > Bacillaceae > Bacillus > Bacillus sp. E(2018). Next base: position 27,954 of record NZ_SCOL01000009.1, read on the forward strand.
ATCAATCCCCATACCGAATGCCTTTGTTGCAACCAAAACATCTATCTCATCCTTCATAAAAGACTGCTGAATTTCATCTTTATATTTTGAGAAAGTATCATTATTCCAAGCTTTTGGAGAACTACCAGAATAAAATCCAGTTTGAAATCCAGTTGAAGAATTTATGAAGTGACTTAACTCATAGCATCCAGAAGGGCCATTTACGGTTTGTGTAAAAACTATTGAAGCACCTTTTGGATTTTCCTTATTTTGTTCTCCTGAAACACTTTTAATATATTCAATTAAACTATTCTTCTTTGAAGCTTTATTTACTTTTAGGATATTGAATGTTAATTCTTTTCTAGTAAAATTAGAAATGGTTATTACATTAGCACTATCTATTTCTAATTCAGTCATTATATCTCTTAATACTTTAGATGATGCCGTTGCAGTTAATGCAAGAAACCTAGTAGAAGGAGCATATTTACGAATTGTGTTTGCGAGTGCAAGATAGGATGTCCTGAAATCATGACCCCATTCAGATAAACAGTGGACCTCATCTATTACAGCATACGATAATGCTTTTGAAACATTTACTAGTGACAACTCTTCTCTGAATTTCTTAGATTGAAAGCGTTCCGGGGAGATAATTAAGAAAAAGTACTTTCCATTGGCAAAGTCTCTCAATCGTTTATCTGCTTCATCAGGAGTGAGGTCCCCATTGATAAAACTTGCATGAGTAATGTGATTTTTATTGTTAATATTGTTAATCTGATCAAACATTAGCGATTTAATTGGTACTACTACAAAACTTATAGCTGGCTGCAGCATCACACATAACTGATATGTTAAAGACTTTCCACCACCTGTAGGTAATAAACCTACAGTATCTTCACCGTTTAATGAATTTATTATTATTTCTAGCTGTCCTTCATTAAAGCTTTTAAATCCAAACAAGTTTTCTAATAAGAATCCCAAACTCTGCTTATGTATTTCTGCTTTTAATGAATATACAACTGGCTCATTAACTTTTACAGAAAAGTAGTTAGCCTTATCCACAAAGTCCGTGCGAATGTGATACACATTTGCCTGTTTAATTGAATCATCCCATCGCTTATATAGGTCAAAATCAATATTGATTCCTTTATCGTTAGCAATAAGTTCAGAATTACTCTCCAGAATATTTATTCTGATATGAGGCATATCAATATTCATGTTAAATAATGCTGCAATATGACCTATCCAAATTTGTAAGTCTTTTAAAGCCAACTCTAAACAAAATCCTATATTATTGTTTGCAAGGTTAAAATTCCAATTTTTACTGTTGAAAGATAGTACATCCCTGTCAATTAATTCAAGAACTAACACTTGTAACCTTGCAATTGTCGTAAGCTTAATTTGAGTATCAAATTCACTAGGATTTATATCTAAATAGCTATAATAGTCTTCAATTGCATCTTTATATTGTCTATAGATATCCCTAAATTCATTTTTAAACTGTTCATAATCCTTATTTCTAATTTTGCTAGTATCTATTCTTACAACTTTTATACCTGCACGGTTAAATGCACTGTCTCTTTTTCTATCAAGTACAGCCTGCCTTTTATGGCCACTACCATCTACCTCAATTACCGTTTTTATCAATGGTATATAAAAATCCACCATCTGTTTGTTAAAAGCTTGTTTAATATCAGGTATGATCTCTGATATTGGATATTCTGCAACAGTTAAATTCCTTATAAATGAAATTCTATTAAGTATGTAATCTAAATCATCGTAGAATTGATCAGCAGGATAATCGTCATTACTAACATCACCTTTTATAGTTTGTGTCCAATTTAATTTATCCTGTGATAAAAATTTTACTTGCTTAATAGAATTTAAATAATTCCTCTCTAACCCCAACTCATCGCGTAGAAATTGAGATGCAATTGTGGGATTACCTCTAGTTACTAAATTTTGCACAATACGTATTATGTTCGTATAGGGTGTTACCTTTTGAATATTAGGCAAATTACTGATAATGAAATTAGAATTGGAGTAACAATAGTTAGCTGTGAATTTATCCATTAGTACACAACTCCTGAGAAATTAAAAGTTTATATTATATATATTATTATAGACTTACCCTAGGAATAATTGGAAGTGTCCCCTAGAGATATCTAATGCAGAATATACATACTAAAAGAAAGAAGCAGGTTCCCCTTAACTGGGACCTGCTTCTACTTTTAAAACTATCTGCCAAATGCTCTCATCGTTTTTTTATATTTTTTATCTCTTTCAACTCTTGTTGTTACCGGGTAATACCTAAGAGTTAATATTATCCAAGCAACGCACGAATCTTCATTGTAAGGATTTCCTTGCGCTTTTCATAAAACTTTTCGAAATCTTCAAATTCAAGTGAAACATCGTTTAAAATGATTGCTTCTTCATAAAATCTCGCTTTTTGTTCATCATTCATATCGTTGTAATAATCAATAAGTCTCATATCATTTTTACTGCCATTACTTCTTCCTTCAAGTAGATGAAGATTAGGAAGTTTATTTCGCATACTTCTCCATTTTTTCCAATCATCCATCGAAATCGTATGTGGTTTACTATTATCAAATCGACTGGCCGGATGAAGATGGTCTTGTTCATATTTATAGTTTTTATTTCTCCAGTCAAGATTCAAATAATAAAGTACCTCTCCAGCAACTCTGCTTCCTTTTTCTGAGTTAAGGACATCCTCTATCTTGCCATCAGTCACTCTCAAATCATTGATTTGATCAAGCATTTCAATAGTGATTTCATGATCAAAGCTGTTAATATAACTTTTCATTTGTTGTAGCTTTCCTGTAGTACCAGATTGGAAATAAGTGAAAAATATTGCTCTAAGTAAATATGCTCGAACTGCCTTAATATTATTGCTATATTCGGGATTGTAATAAATGTAGTATATTATCGGTAGCAGAACGTTCCAACTACTTGAAAAATGTCTAACATCAATTTTTAACTCATGAAGTAATCTCTCTAGGTTTGTCAGTGCACTTTTGAATTCGTTCCAATCATTTTTTAAAGTCTCTGCAATACCTTTGTTAATATTTGATTTTACAACATCACCATATAACATCAAGGCTGAACGAATAATAAAGTCTGTTTCAAATTTCTCATATGAATCGACTAGAATCTTACCAAACTCGCTTCTCGCACTAGGCCAATATGCCTCTAGAATTGACATCGTAATTTCCGATTTACGTAGTGGTTTTCCACCACTATTAAATCTGACAAACATCTCAAGAGCATCATCTTGTTTCATATCTGTAATTTCAGTATATCTAACGAGCTTTGCTATAAAAATTTTATTATATAATAACTGCAATATGTTTCTTGCATATTCTTTGCTATCAGCGGGAACATTCACAATTGCTTCCTCAATTGCAGTTTCTCTTGTAGCTGGGTTTTGATATTCTTCTCTTAGAATATCTTTCAATTCAAACTGTGTTGGACTTAATTTCCCTATTTTATCACTGAATTTAATATCATATTTTTTACTGTTATACTCTTCTTCGTCTATTGTTATTTTATTCTTATTTAATTCAATCAACAGTTTAGTACGAATTATACTCCCACTATTTTTCCTAGCATTTTTAGGACGAATATATGCCTCTCCAAACATTGATAAAAATAAAGATGTTAACCTTTGTTGTCCATCTAAGATTGCAGTATCTGTGTTTTTTACATTAATGCTTGTTAATTCATAATTCACACTATCCGCCGTTTTTCTGCTATCAAAAGTTACTTCTGATAGAAAGTTACAAAAATATGTATCCCACGAAACATTAGAATCATCAACGCGCCAGAACAAAAATGTAGCAATCGGATAGTCCAGTAAGATAGAATCCCACAATTTTTCTATTTGTTCCATGCTCCAAACATATTGTCTCTGAAATGCAGGCATTACATATTTTTCATTCTTAATATTTTGTAATGCCTCATAAATTGTTATGCTATTGTCTATTAGATTACTCATTATATTATCCCTCACCCAAAAATCATTCAATTTTTTCTTAATTATCAAAAGGTTTCCCACAATTCAAAGGAACACATTAACTTATTAACATCTAATTTATTTAGTTCTATTTGTAACTAAACCACTTCCCACTTGATACTATTTTTCAAATTCGAGAATAAAGTTCAATTTAGATATAATAGACTGTTCTATGCATACCAACGCCTCCTGAAACTATAAATCTTCAATTTCTAGAAATATAGGCACATGATCACTATGTTTAATCCAATCTTCATACGTTCCAACATCTACTTTGGATAATCTCTCTTTAAATTCTAGAGAACCAAAAGCAAAATCTATATGAAACGGCCTTGCAAGTTCTTTTCTAAAAAAATGTGTTGGCTTGGATTCTTCACCTTGCTCTTCGTTGAAATAATGGTGATAGAAACTAGTAATCCCATTTAGAGCTAACATATCTACAACCTCTGTATGATTTCCAACTCTCTTTATGTGATTAAAAATTTGGTTACTATTCCAATCGCCAATAATTATACAGGGACCTTTTAGTAGCGATTTGTAATGTTGTAACGCCAGATAAATCTGACCAATGTAATTTTGAAAGGTGTCTTTTGTTTTCTGTGACCATACTGCTAACAATACAAATTCTTCTCTACCTGATACTACTAGTGGGATGATATATTGAAATTTTTCATTATATAAGGCATGCACTTCTAATTGATATGAGTCATTTAATGTAATTACACCAATACCTTTGTTCTGGTTTTCTCCGAACCATTTAAATTGGTAAATATCCTTTACGTAACTGCTCTTTATCCATTTCTGTGGTGCTTCACATTCCGGAATTACTAGAATGTCTGCCATGAAAGGAATCACTTGCTCGATTTTATTTCTAAATTTCATTGCTGCATTCCATGTTAGAATCCTCATCTGCATTTTCTCCTATAGTTTATTCAAATGTTATCTAACTACTTAATCTTAATTGTATATTTTTCCCACACCATTTTCTACAAATATTGCTAATTCTCACATTAATAGTTTATAGTTAGAAAATTTAAATCTTTTTAGATTGGGAAGAGATAAAAAAGAGGCTTCTCAAAAGTTTAACCAACTAATGAGAAGCCTCTTTATATACCTAATGTTAGCATTTTGTTAGCAAATCACTCCAAAACCCTTATATATCAAGGGTTTGATCGGTCATCACATCATGCCGCCCATTCCGCCCATGCCCATGCCGGACATGTCAGGCATTCCGCCGCCAGCGTTTTCTTCTGGCTTATCTGCGATTACTGCTTCTGTTGTTAGGAACATTGCAGATACGGATGCTGCGTTTTGTAGAGCTGAACGTGTAACTTTAGTTGGGTCAACGATTCCGGATTCGAACATGTTTACCCACTCGCCAGTTGCCGCGTTGAAGCCGATTCCGATTTCTTCGTTCTTCAGACGCTCAACCACTACAGATCCTTCAAGACCTGCGTTGTGTGCGATTTGACGAACTGGCTCTTCTAGTGCACGAAGTACTAGTTTCACACCCGTTAACTCGTCGCCAGTCGCTTCTACTTGAGCGATCGCTTTTAGCACGTTAACTAGAGCTGTACCACCACCGGATACGATACCCTCTTCAACCGCTGCACGCGTAGAGTTAAGTGCGTCTTCGATACGAAGTTTGCGCTCTTTTAGCTCAGTTTCTGTAGCTGCACCAACTTTGATTACGGCTACTCCACCAGCTAATTTCGCTAGGCGCTCTTGTAATTTTTCTTTATCAAACTCAGAAGTTGTTTCTTCGAGTTGTGCTTTGATTTGGTTAACACGAGCTGCGATCTTAGAAGAATCTCCAGCACCTTCTACGATAGTTGTGTTTTCTTTTGTAACCACAACTTTAGAAGCTGTACCAAGCTGAGTGATGTTCGCAGTCTTAAGGTCAAGACCTAGCTCTTCAGTAATTACTTCACCGCCAGTTAGAACTGCGATGTCTTCTAGCATTGCTTTACGACGGTCACCGAATCCAGGAGCTTTTACAGCTACTGCATTGAATGTTCCGCGAAGCTTGTTAACTACTAATGTAGCAAGTGCTTCACCTTCAACGTCTTCAGCGATCAACAATAGAGATTTCCCTTGTTGTACCACTTGCTCAAGAACTGGAAGGATTTCTTGGATGTTCGTAATCTTCTTATCTGTGATAAGGATGTACGGGTTCTCAAGTTCTGCTTCCATCTTGTCAGAGTTTGTTACCATGTATGGAGATGCGTATCCGCGGTCGAACTGCATACCTTCAACCACTTCAAGCTCTGTAGTGAATCCTTTTGATTCTTCAATCGTGATAACGCCGTCGTTTCCAACGCGCTCCATCGCTTCAGCAATCAATTGTCCTACTTCTTCGTCAGCTGCAGAGATCGCCGCAACTTGTGCGATAGACTCTTTGCCTTCGATTGGTTTAGAAATCGCTTTTAGTTCTTGAACAGCAGCAGCCGTTGCTTTTTCGATCCCTTTACGAAGTACCATTGGGTTTGCTCCGCTCGTTACGTTCTTTAATCCTTCACGGATCATCGCTTGAGCAAGAACGGTTGCAGTTGTTGTTCCGTCTCCTGCTACGTCGTTCGTTTTGCTCGCAACTTCAGCTACAAGCTTAGCACCCATGTTTTCGAATGCATCTTCAAGTTCGATTTCTTTTGCGATTGTAACACCGTCGTTTGTGATTAGAGGAGAACCGAATTTCTTCTCAAGCACAACGTTACGTCCTTTTGGTCCAAGTGTTACTTTTACAGCGTTTGCTAGTGCATCAACACCACGAAGCATTGAGCGGCGTGCGTCTTCACTAAATTTAATATCTTTAGCCATGTAAAAACCCTCCCATTAATTTTAAAAGTTAGTGACTTACATATGCTTTATGTTTGATTTATGTAGCTTCAAAATATTGAAGCTTTCCAGTTACCTAACGATTAGCCTACGATCGCTAAAACGTCAGACTCACGAAGAATCAAGAATTCTTTACCTTGGTACTTAACTTCTGTACCTGCGTATTTTGAGAAAATAATCGTGTTGCCTTCAGAAACTTCTAAAGAGATACGCTCGCCGTTATCCGTTACACGGCCCGTACCTACAGCAACAACTTTTCCTTCTTGAGGCTTTTCTTTTGCTGAATCTGGCAATACAATGCCGCTTGCAGTTTTTTCTTCACCTTCTACAAGCTCAATAATAATACGGTCACCTAGTGGCTTTAACAAGTGAAACACCCTCCTTAAATAGTTAAAAGATTTCTTATTAGCACTCTTTGTTAGTGAGTGCTAACTCCATTTATAATAATAAATAAAACTAAAAAATTTTGCAAGTGAGAAATATAAATATAAATCGAATTACCCGTAAATTCGATATCCTCGCGAGCCCTGCCTATTCTATGTTAAAATGGGTAAGCATATAAAGAGGTATAAAACGTAATTATTTTAAGGGTTGTACGTAAAGGAGAAGGTAATTTGAAGAAAAAATATTGGTGGATCATCTTCATATATATCGTGATGCAATTCTCAGGTTACATTGGGGTTCCACTGTTAAATGAACTTGGTGTTCCTAGAAATCAACTTTTTGGAATATGGGGAACGTTCAGCTTTATCATGGCTCTTGTTATTATCCTTTACATGCTGATCCCTGAAATGAGAGAACGCCACCGAAATTCTAAGCGCGTCTCAAGAGGCTCTGCCGTTCTATGGTCGATCATCGGTATTTTCATGGCATACGCCGCTCAAATTATTGCGAGCATGATCGAGATGAACCTGTTTGGTATCCAGCCTGGATCAGAAAACACGAAGCAACTCGTTGAGATCGTGAAAAACGTTAAATATTTTATGATTGTAACGGCCATCGTTGGGCCAATACTAGAAGAGATCATCTTCCGAAAGATCATTTTCGGCTCTCTTCATAAACGCTTTAATTTCTTTATCTCTGCTTTGATCAGTTCGTTAATCTTTGCTGCTGTTCATGCGGACTTCACACACTTATTAATCTACACGGCAATGGGCTTCACGTTCGCTTTTCTGTATGTTAAAACGCAACGTCTTATCGTACCGATCGCAGCACACGTTGCCATGAACACGCTCGTATTGATCGTTCAAGTATTATTTGCCGATAAAATCAAAGAAATGGAACAACAGCTAGAAACAGCGCAATTGATTATTGGAGGACTATTATGAAGACATCACCACTGTTTATGGCATTTTTATATCTAGGAATCGGAGTCGTCTTTACGTACTTAGCCGTTCATTACGCAAGCGAGTACGGCATGACAAGCTTCTGGACGATCATCACGATGGTCGTAGCAACCTTCGATTACGCCAATGCCATCCGCTATTTCGCATTGAACAACCACTTAAAAAGAAAAAAGAAGAAATAATATGGGGAAACTGCTTCTTGATGGAGGCAGTTTTTTTGTTTGTGTGGGATTTTGGGTGGTGGATTGTGGGGCTGGCCAATGGTGGATGTGGGATTGGACAGATTATTTGGGAGATTGGACAGATTATGTGGGAGATTGGATAGATTATTTGGGAGATTGGACAGATTATGTGCCCAATCGGACAGATTAGTCATCGAATCCGACAGATTATCATCACCAGCACCAAAACGAAGGCTGTTTTGGTGCGCGGAAGGCACCTAAGTAGCCTGCAAGCCACCTCAAACGATGCTTACTGTCCACTTTTAAGAAGATACTGTCCACTTTCGAATAAATACTGTCCACTTTTGCACATTTACTGTCCACTTTCCCATTTTTACTGTCCACTCTCAATCACAGCACACTCCAACCACACAAAAAAGAGGATTCCCCACGTGGAGTCATCCTCTTTTAATCATGATACATAGCTTCTGCCTGGGCTTCTCGTTCTTTGACGAGTGCTTCGACTTCGGCTTTCATTCGTTTTTTATAAGCTGCCTTCGAAATGATGATGCTGATTTCGTATAACAGGATAAGAGGGAACGTAACCATCAAGTGAGACAGCAGTTCTGGCGGTGTAATCAATCCAGCTACAACTAAAATCCCAAAGTAAGCTACTTTTCGAATGCTTTTAAGGAAATCAGGTGTTACGATTCCAAGTCGAGTCAAAAACATGATCAAGACTGGGAACTGAAACAACAGTCCGAATGGCAGTGTGATGTTGAATAGGAATGAGAAGTATTCCTGAATTCCGTATTCACCTTCTACACTAAGTGCCACAGCGACATTTCCCATAAAGCTGACAACGAACGGAAACAGAATAAAGTACGAAAATGCGAGTCCCGTTAAGAAGAGCACGAATGCGATCGGGATGTACATGAGCGTTACTTTTCGTTCGTTCTCATAAAGCCCCGGGCTGATGAAGGCCCAAAGTTGATACAACACCACTGGTGCGGATAGGACGAGGCCGATGAAGAAGGCAAACGTCATGTACACATTCAGTGGATCGGTTAGATGAAAAGCGTTCATCTGAATGTTCTTTGCGATTGGATCACTTTGCAGATATACGATTACGGGCTTGGCTAAGAAAAATCCAGCGATCAAGAATACGAAGAAAGCTAGAATCGCCCACATGATGCGCTTTCGTAATTCGCCAATGTGACCGTATAGCGACATATTTTTTTCAGAGGTCATAGACAAACATCCTTACTTCTTCAGTTGTTCGCTTTCCTTTTTCTCATCTTCTTCGTCCATCATGCCTTTAGTTGCATTTTTGAACTCGCGAAGCGTTTTACCTGCTGCTTTACCTAGCTCAGGCAGCTTTTTCGGTCCAAACATAACAAGAGCTGCAAGTCCGATTACCGCGATACTTCCTGGTCCTAACATAACGATTACCTCCTTGTTTTAAGAATAGTTTTTCATAAAATAAACAAGCGATTGCAATTCAACAGCTAGATCGATGTGATGAACACGAATCTCTGGTGAGACGGTCAATCGTGCGGGTGTGAAGTTTAAGATGCCTGTTACACCTGCGCGCTCTAACTGATCTGCAATCGGTTGAGCGGCTCCTACTGGAACGGTGAGGATCGCAACATCGATACCCCGGTTCTTCAACTCTTGCTCGATGTCTTCTGTATGGTAGATTGGAACTCCGGCAATTTCGCTGCCGATTTTAGCTCGGTCTACATCAAATGCGACTTCTATTTTGGTATTATTATTTTTGGTGAAGTTGTAATGTAAAAAGGCCGTGCCTAAGTTACCTACTCCGATTAACGCCACGGTTGTTGTTTCATCCTGGTTCAACGTTTTCGCGAAGAACGACAGCAGATAATTAACATTGTAGCCATAACCTTTTTTGCCTAATGCGCCAAAGTAGGAAAAATCTCTGCGGATCGTTGCAGAATCTACTTTAACGGCTTCGCTTAATTCAGCAGAAGACACCCTTTGTTTACCGGAAGATGATAAGTTTTTCAAAAAACGATAATACAAGGGCAGCCGTTTTGCTGTTGCGTGTGGTATTTTTAACTGGTCTTGGTTCATATTTGGAGCCCTCCAAGTTTAGAAAGCTTATCTATTCCTATTGTATCATATTTTGTCAGGGCTTGAAGAACGTAGAAAGTCCCCATTCTTGCCTCCTGTTTTCGATTGGAGGTATGTAGGCCCGATCACCATTCCCTTATCCGCTGCTTTACACATATCGTAGACGGTTAACGCTGCTGCAGAAGCCGCTGTTAACGCCTCCATCTCAACGCCGGTACTGCCTTTCGTTTTCACTTCGACTTGGATGTTTAATTTAAACATTTTGTCCGCTAATTCATCCCATGAAAAAGACAGATCAACGCCAGTCAGTGATAACGGGTGACACATCGGGATCCAGTCAGAGGTTTTTTTCGCAGCCATGATTCCAGCGATTTGTGCGACGGCTAGAACGTCCCCTTTTTTAAATCCGTTTTCTTTGATCTTAAGGAAGACTTCTTCTGAAACCGTTACCCCGCTTACCGCTACGGCTGTTCGGTGAGATGTTTCTTTTGCCGAAATATCAACCATGCGCGCACGGCCTTCTTCGTTAAAATGGGTAAACTCTGTCATAAAACCCCTCCTCATGATGAATATACACGAAACCGCTTTTATTGTCGTTAAGATTTTACTTGTAATTATTGCAAAATGTTGAACATTCCCTTTGTTGGCGCGAATCTCCAAACTACGCTAAACTACTAGTTAGACAGGGTCATTTGTATAAAGGCTGATGCATGATTGTTGAATGTAGTTGATTTCCGTTCCAGGTGCTTCGCTTTCCGCGGGGCGACCGGTGAGCCCCTTGCCGCTTTGCGCCCTTAAGGGTCTCACCTGACCGCTCGTCCCGCAGGAGTCTCTCACCTTACACTCCAATCAACTATTCAATGAAGCACTTTTCAAAAGCAACAAACAAGTCTATCAAATAAATAACCACCCGTTTTCCATAGAGGTGAAATTACAATGATTATTTTACAAGTTCAGGACGTTACGAAGTCGTTTGGCGCGGACGTTATTTTATCGAATATAAAACTAGAGGTTCAGAAGGGCGAGCGGATCGCTCTTGTTGGGCGGAACGGTGCGGGTAAATCTACGCTGCTTCGCGTGATTACTGGTGAGTATTCCTATGATTCTGGTCATGTCATGATTCCGAAAGACGTGAAGACTGGCTATCTTGCACAGGATGCGGGGCTAGATTCGGATGAATCGATCTGGAACGAGATGCTCTCTGTGTTTGAAGACCTTCGTAAAAAAGAGAAAAAGCTGCGTGAGATGGAAGCGCGCATGGGTGATCCAGAAGTGATTGCGAATGAAGCGGAGTACGAACGTCTTCTGAAAGACTATGATGCGCTGCAGGTTACGTTTAAAGACGAAGGCGGCTATCAGTATGAAGCGGAGATTCGTACGGTGCTTCACGGTTTTCAGTTTGCCGATTTTGATCGCGATACGAAGATCAACACATTGAGTGGTGGGCAAAAAACGAGACTCGCACTCGCGAAGCTTCTTTTAACAAAACCAGATCTACTTATTCTCGATGAGCCGACGAACCACTTAGACATTAAAACACTTACGTGGCTTGAGCAATATTTACAGAGTTATCCTGGCGGCATCTTAATCGTGTCCCATGACCGATATTTCCTCGATAAGATCGTAACGACGGTTTATGAGGTTTCGAGAAAACGATCGTACCGTTTCACAGGTAACTATTCTAGCTATCTCGAGCAAAAGGCGGAGCGCTTCGCTCAAGAGATGAAAGAGTTTGAGAAACAGCAAGACCAGGTTGCGAAGTTAGAAGATTTTATTCAGCGTAATATCGTGCGTGCTTCAACTACGAAACGTGCACAGAGTCGTCGCAAACAGTTAGAGAAGATGGAATTGAAAGAGCGTCCTGCTGGTGCAGAAAAGTCTGCTAGCTTTTCTTTTGAGATTGAGAGACAAAGTGGGAACGATGTGCTGAAGCTTGATAACGTAAGCACGGGGTATGAAGATGGTGAGCCACTATTTAAGAACGTATCGGTAGCGATAAACCGCCAAGATAGCGTGGCGATCGTCGGACCGAACGGAATCGGGAAATCGACGTTATTAAAAGTGATACGTAAGCAGCTGCCGCTCATATCGGGCGATATACGTTATGGCAGCGGACTTATGATCTCTCACTATGATCAGGAACAAGCGGATCTTCATTCACGCAAGACCTTACTGAACGAGCTATGGGATGACTATCCGGAAAAAACGGAAAAAGAGATTCGTTCGATCCTCGGACAGTTCCTGTTTAGCGGTGATGATGTATTGAAGCTTGTAACAGAACTTAGCGGTGGTCAGAAGGCACGTCTTGCGCTGGCGAAGCTAATGATGGAGAAAGGAAACCTTCTCCTGCTGGACGAGCCGACGAACCATTTGGATCTCGACAGCAAAGAGATCCTTGAACAAGCTCTGATTCACTATCCTGGTACGATTCTTTTCGTATCGCATGACCGTTATTTCATCAACCGTATCGCCACGAAAGTCGTTGAACTCGCGCCAACAGGCATGACCGAGTATCTAGGTGACTACGACTATTACACGGAAAAGAAAAATGAGATGAAAGCACGTGAAGAAATTGCTGCGCGCCAGAAAGCAGAAAACGCGGCTAATACTCCTTCTTCCAACCAAGGAAACGGTGCGAAGAACTCGATCGATAAAGAAGCGAAAAAGCTCGATCGTAAAAGACAGCGTCGTATCGAGGAGATTGAGAGTCTGCTTGAAGGACTCGAAACGAAGATCGCATCGGCCGAAGCTGAACTTTGTAAACCCGAAGTCTTTCAGGATTATGAAAAAACACAAGAATTCCAATCTCAGCTAGATGCTTTGAACGAAGAGATGGAAACGTTAATGGAAGAATGGGAAGAACTTCAGAATGCTTAAGTTGGAAGCTGATATCCTTACTTATATGAGGATGTCAGCTTTTTTTATTCATCTTCAAGTTGGTCTTCGCACATTTCGACATCTCATCCACACATACTAGACACCATTTCAAAAATAGCAAAAGCCCCAAAACATCTTAAAAACGTTATTACTATAAAATCTTATCCACAGTTCGACCTGTGGATTTTACTTATTTCGACGACTTATCCACGTTATCCACACGAACATGTGTATACATGATGTGAATTGTGTATAACACAAACCCTTTATTTCAAATGTTTCAAAACCTTTGTCCACATTATCCACAGACCTGTTTATAACTTTTCCACAAAAATGAAGGGGATTTGTGTCGAATTACGTCGATAACTAAAAAAGCTCTTCTCCTCATAAAAGGAAAAGAGCTTTTTACTTATTGAGCTTCTAAATCTAACCCTGGTACACCGTTTAATGTCATATCTCCACGCGTTCCTTTTTGGTACGCGACACTCCCTGCAGCTCCGATCATGGCTGCATTATCAGTGCATAAGTGAAGAGGAGGAATGACAAGGTCGTACTTCGTTCCATTAAAACGGTTCTCTAACATGTGGCGAAGTCCTTTGTTTGCCGCTACCCCTCCAGCTAAGAGAACTTGTTTTACGTTATAGCGCTCTGCGGCACGGTATGTTTTTTCCACAAGTACATCTACAACACTCGCTTGGAAGCTTGCAGCTAGATCTTCAGGCTTTATCACTTCTCCGCGCTGTGTGGCATTATGAACCGTGTTGATCACGGCTGACTTCAAACCGCTAAAGCTAAAATCAAGGGATTCCGGCTCCAGCCAAGCGCGAGGCAGGTCAATGTTCGCTTCACCCTCTTGTGCGAGCTTATCAATATGAGGACCGCCTGGGTATGGCATGTTCAGTGTTCGCGCCACCTTATCATACGCTTCACCTGCTGCGTCGTCTCTTGTTTCACCGATCACTTTGAACGTTCCGTGCTCCTCCATCAGAACGAGCTCTGTATGGCCCCCTGAGACGATAAGAGATAACAGTGGAAACGTCATTTCTTTTACGAGTCTGTTCGCGTAGATATGCCCTGCGATATGATGCACAGGTACGAGCGGTAAACTATGTGCGAAGGCGAACGCTTTCGCTGCGTTAACACCGATCAATAGAGCACCGACGAGGCCAGGCCCTTCTGTTACAGCAACCGCCGCGAGATCTCCTGGTTCTAATTCTGCTTGATTCAAAGCTTCCTCGATCACGACTGTAATCTCTTCAACATGATGGCGTGACGCCACTTCAGGCACAACGCCGCCAAAACGTTTATGACTTTCAATCTGTGACGCGACTACGTTTGCCAACAGTTCAGTACCGTTTTTTACAATCGCTACTGCCGTCTCATCACAGCTTGTTTCTATCGCTAATATCAATTCATCTTTTATCATAATTCCACCCACATCACTAAAGCGTCTTCACCATTATCGCTATAATAGTTTTTTCGGATACCGCCTGCTTCGAATCCTAGTTTTTTATATAAATTCTGTGCTACATGATTACTTACGCGTGCCTCTAGCGTCATCGTTGCAGCGCCGTGCATCTTCGCCAGTTTGATCGCTTCTCTCATGAGCATCTCTCCTAGCTTTCTTCCTCTATACGAAGGAAGGATGGCAATGTTTGTAACATGTGCTTCATCCATAACGAGCCAGATACCACAATAACCGACTGGTTGAAAGGAGTCTTCAATCACGAGGTAATGAGCGAATTGGTTCTCAACAATCTCTCTATAAAAAGCTTCTCGGGACCATGGAACGGCAAATGAGGCTTGCTCGATTCCAAGGATATCATCTATGTCGCTTACTTTTGCCAGTCTGAACGTATAAGGCTGCTCTCCCATCAGATCCACCCTACTTCCCCTGTGACTTCAGCCAGTTCACTTCTGCTTCTGCCAACTGAAGATAGCTTGGAGTAAACGAATGGATATCAACCGGTTCGCTCGTCATACCGATACGTCCGAGTTCACTTGGACGCGGATTGTGATCAGATACTAGTCCAAAGACAGCTTGGTCGCCCAACACGTTCTGAATCGTCTCTTGGTGAAGAGGTAAATCGCTGCCTACAAATAATATCTTTTTATCTAGCTCTTGAAGCTTGTCCAACCAATCTTTTAATAAGATGATTTGGTCTTCCCAAAGATTTTGAAACTCACCTGAATCGTTTCTTCCGTAAAGCCCCGTAAAGAGCTGCGTACGGCGCGCATCAAATAAAGGAACGACATAACCATCAAAGTATTTCCCACTTTGAGCGAGCACTTCAAGGCTCGAGATCCCAACGAGTTCTTTTTTCAACGTCCACGCAAGTGTCTTTGCGATCGTTACACCGATTCTGACACCTGTGTATGATCCAGGGCCTTTCGCAACCACGATGCGATCAAGATCTGCAGGCTTTACACCAGTCTCTTTTAACACTTCCTCAATCGCGGGCATCACTCGTATCGAATGATTCTTTTTTAAGTTTGTAATATACTCACCGAGCACTTTTCCTTCATCCAATACTGAGATCCCCATCACAAGGTTGGATGTATCTATTGCAAGAACTTTCATTACATAATCTCCTTAACGCGTTCTTCGTATCTGCTTCCAATAGGTTTTAATTGAATCTCACGCTTATCGTCACCTTTATGTGAGATCACGAGTTCAAGTCTCTCCTCTGGTAAATAATCTTCTATAAATACGGCCCACTCGACCACACAAACGCCTTCTCCCGAAAAGTACTCGTCAAATCCTAGATCTTCGTCCGAGTCTTCTAATCGATAAACGTCCATATGATAAAGCGGCAGTCGTCCACTGTATTCTTTAATGATGGTAAAAGTAGGAGAGTTCACTGTACGGGTCACTCCGAGGCCTTTTGCGAGCCCTTTTGTAAAAGTCGTCTTTCCAGCTCCAAGATCTCCAGCCAGTGTGAGTACATCTCCTTTTTGAAGAATAGAGCCTAGCTTTTCGGCAAAAGACATCGTTTCTTCCGCTGACTTTGTTTCGTATTGATAAGTACTCATGACTTCCCCTTACCTTTCCCTGAAATGATTAAATCCTTTTTTCGTAAGAAGTTCCGGCTTGGCGTCCTGTTTATGAAGGTAGACCTCAGCCTTACCAGCTTCTCCAACTTTACCGATTTCATAAAGTGGCAATGTATGTTGTTTGAATCTATCTGACAGCACTCTAAAATCTTCTTCTGACGCCGTTCCAACAAGCACATAATCTTCCCCACCAAACAACTGGTGGTTCAGCACGTCTTCTCCTAGTAAATCTCTTAACGATTCACTCACAGGTAGCTTGTTTCTTTCTATAGAAATAGAAACGTTACTTGCTTCAGCAATCTCGTTTAGTTCACTAGCTACTCCGTCACTAACATCGTTCAAGGAAATTCGAAAACCACTTTTTGCAAGAAGTCTTCCTTGCTCAATATGAGGGAGGGGCATCTGATGCTGCTGTATCCATATTTCTTCATTTGCCGCAAATGCAGCATGTCTTGTTTTTTCTAATAAAACAGAAAGCCCTGCCGCTGATTTCCCTGTTGTTCCGGTTAAAAAAACAATGTCTCCATGTCTCGCGTTACTTCTTAATAAAGATCTTCCCTTTTCTACTTTTCCAATAACCGTCACTGATAATACTAACGGTCCTTTTGTAGAAACGGTATCGCCACCCATAAGATCCACTTTGTATTTCGCAGCAAGATTCCCCATGCCTTTATAGATCTCTTGCAGCTCATCTTCCGACCATTCAGGTGGAATCGCAATCGAGACAAGATAGAACTGTGGAATACCACCCATCGCTGCAATATCACTCATGTTCACAGCAAGTGCTTTAAAGCCCGTTTGGAAAGGTGATAACGTATCCCTCGTAAAATGAACACCTTCTACCATGGTATCCAAACAAACGATTTGATCCATCTCTTCATTCACCGACCAAAGAGCAGCGTCATCACCGATACCTTGAACCACTTCTTTTTGAAAAAAGTGCTGAGGCGTGATGCTGTTGATCCATTCAAATTCATCTTTAATCATGGATGTGCTCCTCTCTGGTCTTTACTTTAGTTTGTTTTCTAAATAGATAATTGCTGTTAGCTTTTTTCAAAAAGACTCCAATGATTAAGTTGATTGGAGTGCAAGGTGCGAGACTCCTGCGGGACAGGTGGGCAGGTGAGACACTTAAATGTGAAACATTAGGAATGTGGCTCACCGCCTGCCCCGCGGAAAGCGAAGCACCTGGAGCGGAAATCAACAGCTCAAAAAAACAGCTAAGAATAAACTTAAAGACAATTCAAATTATAAAAAAGCCTTAGGATTATAATAAAACTCCTAAGGTGACAGTTGTATATTAGTTTAACTTACTTTTAGACATAAAAAAACACGAAACCTTGTTTCGTTTTTAAAAGTGGCGGACCCGACCGGGGTCGAACCGGCGATCTCCTGCGTGACAGGCAGGCATGTTAACCACTACACCACGGGTCCAGCTTAGTATGTAATTAATGATGTAGTTCATGAAATTTAAATTGGTTGCACCCAATGGGCACTCCCGATATTTCATGGCTAGACGTTTACTCGACGTAGTTCATGAAATTAAATTGGTTGCGGGGACAGGATTTGAACCTGCGACCTTCGGGTTATGAGCCCGACGAGCTACCAGACTGCTCCACCCCGCGACGTTATAAAATGTTGTTTTCTCTGGTTTAGATAACAACTTGTTTCGGACATTTATTAATATATCACGTTTATTAGTATGATGCAAGTGTTTTAAAAATATTAGGCACAAGAAATTTTATTTATTTCTTGTGCCCTCTATTTTATGCCACTTTATCGTTATTTTCAGGGCGCTTGTTGAACCCTTTTAGATAGTAGATCGCTGTTAATAAGATCAACCAACACGGTCCTACGATCAAAGCGATACGTGTATCTGGGAAGTATGCCATGATCCCGACAACAAAAATTAGAATCGCTAGTGCGATATATGAACCATACGGAAAGAACGGCACTTTAAATTTCAATGATTTCTTTTCTTCTGCACTTAAGCTTTTACGGAACTTAAGCTGCGACACAAGGATGATGGACCATGTCCAGATCGCCCCGAATGTTGAGATACTTGTTACCCATACGAATACCTTTTCAGGAACAAGGTAGTTTAACACGACTCCAATAAGGAGTGCTCCAGCTGAAACTAATACGGCTACAGAAGGTACACCCGTCTTACTTACTTTATGAAGTCCTGCTGGTGCTTGTTTTTGTTCAGCCAGGTTGAATAGCATACGTCCTGTACTGAATATTCCACTGTTACAGCTTGATAATGCTGCAGTTAAAACGACAAAGTTAATGATACCAGCAGCTTGTCCGATACCGATTTTTTCAAAAGTAAGAACGAACGGACTTCCTTGCGTTCCGATTTGATCCCACGGGTAGATGGACATAATAACGAATAATGCCCCTACGTAAAAGATCAAGATGCGCCAGAATACAGAGTTTACAGCTCTTGCTAATGATTTTTCAGGATTTTTTACCTCACCTGCTGTAACACCGATCATTTCAATTCCTAAGAATGCAAACATTACCATCTGCATAGACATGAGGATTCCCTGTATGCCGTTTGGTGCGAAACCGCCATTTTCCCAAAGGTTACTGATTCCTGTTGCTACTCCACCGTTACCAAAACCAAATAGTATCATGCCTAAACCTGTAATAATCATCAATACGATAGCAACGATTTTGATAAGTGCAAACCAGAATTCAAACTCTCCATACGCTTTGATCGCAAGCAAGTTGATGCTCGCCATAATCACAAGTGCTGATAGTGCCCAAATCCAAACAGGAACATCAGGATACCACATCTTCATATAAATACCTACGGCTGTGATCTCAGCCATACATGTTACGATCCACAAGAACCAATAGTTCCAGCCAGTTAAATAACCAGCTAGTGGTCCAATATAGTTTCTTGCATATCGGCTAAACGATCCGGCAACGGGTTGATGTATCGCCATCTCACCTAACGCTCTCATAATGATGAACATTACGGCTCCGCCTAATGCATATGCTAATAAAATTGCTGGTCCCGCCATTTCAATTGCTGAAGCTGAACCTAAGAATAAGCCCACTCCAATAGCGGCCCCGAGTGACATAAGCGTAATATGTCGTTCTTCGAGCCCACGCTGTAATTCTTGTTTTGGCTTCATTTTTATGCCTCCCTTGATGTATATGATGAAGCGCTTTCACTCAGGTATCATAACACATTTCGACAATAAGAAACAATTCGTTTACATTACAATTTAAAGCCTAAAAGCCCTATTGTAACAGGGCTTTTTTAGCAGCTTCTTTAAAAACAGATACGATGTCCTCAATATTTTCAATCCCCACCGAGATTCGGATCACATTCTGATTGATTCCCAATTTTTCACATGTTTCTGCTGGTAGTGAGCGGTGAGAAGTTCCGAGTGGATATGACACTGTAGTTTCTACACCTGCAAGGGTTGGAACGATGTGAACCCAATCCAATGACTTAAAAAACGTGTGCACATTGCTTTTCTCATCGAGTTCGATCGTTACAATAGAAGAATTACCTGTTTCACTCACATACTTAGGATAGTAAACTTGCTTAATTCCATCTGTTTCATTTAGTTGACTAGCTAATTCGGTTGCGTTAGAGATATGACGCTCCATACGCACGCTTAACGTCTTTAACCCTCTAGAAGCTAACCACGCATCAAACGGTCCTAAATTACAGCCCAGGTGAATCATTTTCGCTTGAGCTTTTGCGATTAATTCTTCTTTTCCTACAACTACCCCTGCTGTCACGTCGCTATGACCATTTAAATACTTCGTCGCACTATGAACAACAAGATCAACACCTTTTGTGTATGGCTGAAGAACATAAGGTGTAGCGAATGTATTATCAATTATCGTCGTAAGATTATGTTCTTTTGCAAGAGCAACAAGTCCCTCTAGATCCTCTACACGCAATAAAGGATTTGTTATGGATTCTGAATATATAAGTTTTGTGTTAGTTTTAATGTTTCTTTTAACCTCATTTAGGTCCTTGAATGAAACGAATGTGGTTTCAATTCCAAAGTCTTTTAGGTCATCAGAAAGAAGCTGATAGGTGCCGCCATACAGATCATCACATGCTAGAATATGATCGCCAACTTGTGCGACCGCTAAGATACCAACTAAAATAGCTGACATACCCGATGATGTCACAACACCTGCAGGAGCTTGCTCAAGCTTTGCCACACCAGTCGCAAAATCGTTCTGGTTGGGGTTGTTCATACGTGTATATAAGTAATCGTTCTTTCCTCTAAAATAGTCCTCTAGATCGTCTAGATCGTTAAAAGAAAAAGCTGACGTCTGATAGATCGGATTGATCTTACTCACCGACTTCACACTATTATGACCACTTGCATGTACGCTGGATGTATCAAAATGAACATTCTTCATGATATATGGCCTCCCCATTGTTTTTTATCTTTTAGTTTAGCATAAAATTGATCGGGAATATGGTGCTGGAGTTTTGTTCTATGGAAGTTTGTTCGTATTGTTTATAGTGGAATGATTGTTTGTGGTTTGTTTTGTAAAAGCATTTCGGCATCTGATGGTGAATTTTAAGTATGTGAGTGAGTTTCTACCTTGGATGATGGTAGAAGGAGCTGCTAGAGGTGCTTTTGCTGAAGAATATCGCGAAGGGGGAAGATGGCTGTGGCCATCTTCTTCCTGTTTTGAGGGTTGGGAGAATCGTTTGAAGGGTTTAGCGTGTGTACTACGTATACCATGGTGGGTATCTCCTTGTGCCAATTAAGTCTAAACAAGAAAAATTAAGTCAAAATGAGAGTAAATTAAGTCGAAACGAACCTCCATTAAGTCTAAAATCAAAAATAAAGGCGGTTCGCTAAATCTCGACAAGCGTTTTCTGCCCGAAATAAGCTCTATACCCCCGAGCCTTCCAACCCCAGTCATCTATAATCAGAAGTTTGGCTGCTGCCAAACCACCTTTTTGTCTTTTCTATCTTTTTTTAAACACAAAAAAAAGAAGATGGATTCTCATCCATCTTCCTCATTGCCTAGCGACGTCCTACTCTAACAGGGGGAAACCCCCAACTACCATCGGCGCTAAAGAGCTTAACTTCCGTGTTCGGTATGGGAACGGGTGTGACCTCTTTGCCA
The DNA here is from genome assembly GCF_005503015.1 of Bacillus sp. E(2018). Lineage (NCBI taxonomy): Bacteria > Bacillati > Bacillota > Bacilli > Caryophanales > Bacillaceae > Bacillus > Bacillus sp. E(2018). The sequence goes on from NZ_SCOL01000009.1 coordinate 49,460, forward strand.
TCATCA
>NZ_SCOL01000010.1 GCF_005503015.1 Bacillus sp. E(2018)
CAGGATCAAACTCTCCATAAAAGTGTTTGTCTTGCTCGATTTTAAAACTGACGGAATTAATTCTTAATTCCTTACCTATTTCTTTTGTTCAGTTTTCAAAGAACTGTGTGTTTCGTGTGCCGCTCGTTTTGGCGACTTTTATAAGATACCACCGTTCGCTAGTTGATGTCAACAGCTTTTTTTAGTGATTCTTAATTTGTTTATTTCGTTTGTTTCAGCCGCTGTAAAAGCGACAAGAAGTAATATACCATCTTCTTAATAATATGGTCAATAGTTTTTTAGAAAAAAGTTAATTTCTTATTTTTCGTCTTAAATACCTTCTGCAATCAGAGGGCTTCGCGAACCTACAGAATAAACGATATATGATCTGGTACCTCTCTTCTAAAACGGATTTCACAATAGCGTCGATCTTATGGTCTTCAAGATCAAACCTTAGTTCCTCCATCTCCTTCTTTAACACATACTCAAATTCATGAAGTTCTTGATGATTCAATAGCATTCCTACCAAAGACAATGGACGACACCCCGCTAAGTTTTTTTCTTTTACCATTATGGCCATGAATAGTAGGAGTTATTATTTGAAGGATTATCTAATTTTTCGGTATATCTTGTCCCTTTCATCATAAATATTTTGTAAGGAAGATGGACAGGGGGTAGATGGTTTTATGAAATTTTTCTTTGTTATTAACGGTAAGAAAGTGAAACAATACATGGTCGTTGTATTTGCAGCATTCTTTGCTGCTTCACTTGCATTTGTAGGACAGCAGCAACTATCTGTGTTTTCCTCTAAAGATGGACCCCGAGCAATTTATAAGGGAGAAGACCAAGGAAATAAAGTATCTCTTACATTTGATATTAGCTGGGGAGATAAACGAGTTACACCGATCTTAGATGTATTAAAGGACAAAGGCGTAAAAAATTGTACTTTTTTCATATCCGCCGCTTGGGCTGAGCGTCATCCTGAGATCGTTGAACGAATTGTAAAAGATGGTCATGAAGTAGCCAGTCTTGGTTATCAATACAAAAGTTATACCGATTGGGAAGACAAACAGATCAAAAGGGATATCCTTTTAGCTCAGGAAAAGATTAAAAAGGTATCTGGAAAAATGACTTCTCTTATTCGTCCGCCAAACGGAAACTTTGATGAGCGTGTCTTGAACATCTCTGAAGATCTTAATCATACGGTAGTTCATTGGAGTATCGACACGAAAGATTGGAAAAATCCTGGAGTAGACCGTATTGTAACAACGGCTACCGATGAGACAAAAGCTGGAGACATCATCTTGCTTCATGCATCTGATTCTGTTAAACAAACGCACAAAGCCCTTCCTACAATTATCGATAAACTGCGTGACGATGGATTTAAATTTGTAAGTGTTAGTGAAATGATCGCGAATACAGAGGCCAATAGCAAAGAGGTTAACTAATTAATAAAAAGCCCCTGCCTTATAAGGCAGTGGGCTTTGTTTGTTTAGATGATTTAGATTGATTGGACTGCAGCAATCGATGCAACATTAAAATTTGATACGTATTACAAAGCATAATCGGAACAAAGCCCATCCAAAGCGAAAGAGTATTGTTTTCTTTCAACACCGGCACCCACTCTAAAATCGTGACGACTGTGATGAAGAAAAGCGTTGGTATGAATGCGACACTCGTTGTTTGTTTTACTTTTACATAGGCAATGATCAAGCCGTATGCTAAAATCGCAAGCGGAATAAGAATGTAGTTAACGAGGCTGTCACCTTCGTTGTGAAATGATGTGTATCGTAAATAGAACAGATCGAATAGAACAACTGCAATTAATACAAGTTGTACACCATTCCAAAGGCGATGACTTTTAAAGATACCTAGCCCAAAGCGGTGAACGGTTAAATAAGCAAAAAAGCCCATCTGACTAAATACACTGAACAACGCGCCAAAACCGATCAACCCAAAGATATATAGAAGAACTTCTAAAGCGCTGCTGTCTTCAGGAAACTTTAATATAAGACCAACTGTGATTGCACTAACAATCCCAATTAACAATGTGGTAAAGAATAAAAAGATCCAACTTCTAATTTTCACGCCTGTTTTCCCCCTCTAACATGCTCCGTAACGATTGTACCAATGTCTTTTTTAAATTGCCAGTTTTCCTTTAAATAACCAGTATAAATACGTGCTAAAAATCAATCCTATAAGTATCGAGCTCAACTTGAAAGGAGGAGGAATTACATTGAAAAAAATATACATTTTCCTCTTTTGTATCTCTCTTGCTGCTCTTTCGGGCTGTGCTCAAGAAGCCCAAGGCAGTTCTCAGGTCGATTATGAAGCAACAAAAAAGATGCTTGTCGATCTATTGAAGACAGATGAAGGAAAAAAAGCCATCAAAGAAGTGTTATCTGATAAAGAAATTCAACAAGATATACTTATTGATCAAGAAGTTATCAAGCAGACGATTGAAAAGCAGCTTCTTTCTGAAAAAGGACAGAAGTTTTGGCAGACTCTTTTTAAAGACCCGAAGTTCTCAGTAGCTTTTGCAAAAAGTATGCGAAAAGAACACGAGAAGTTGATGAAGGATCTTATGAAAGACCCGCAATATCAAGCAGAAGTGATGAAAATTATGCAGAATCCGCAAATGGCAGAAAAATTATTATCTCTCGTTGATACACAGCCTGTTAGAAAAGAAATGAAAAAAGTAATGCTTGAAACGTTTGAGAGTCCAATCGTACAAGCTCAGATCCAAGAAATGCTGAAAAAAGTCGCTCATGAAGAAATTGACCAGTCCATATCTAAAAAAGGAAAAGAAGCTTCATCCGGCGGTGGACAACAACAAGAAGAATCAACGAGCCCGCAATAAAAGCCTTCCGAGACTCGGAAGGCTTTTTTCTTTAATTTGTTTTATCGATGATCTTCTTCGCCATCTGAATATAATGTTCACCGATCGGATGTGTTTGTTCATACACACTCGGCGCAAAATCATCTTCTTTTATTTCAGGCTGACCAAGCGGAATTTGGCCAAGTAATGGTACATTTAACTCTTCTGCTAAACGTTTTCCGCCGTCTTTACCGAATACATATTCCTTCTCACCTGTAGATCCGCTTTGGAAGTATGACATATTCTCAACGATTCCAAGAACTTCATGGTTTGTTTTGATCGCCATCGTTCCTGCACGTGCTGCTACGAACGCTGCTGTAGCATGAGGTGTCGTTACGATTACTTCTTTACACTTCGGAAGCATCTTGTGTACATCCAATGCTACGTCACCTGTACCAGGCGGTAAGTCTAGAAGAACATAGTCTAGATCTCCCCATTCTACTTCGCTGAAGAAATTCATAAGCATCTTCCCGAGCATCGGTCCACGCCAGATAACAGGTGCGTTATCCTCAACGAAAAATGCCATAGAGATGACTTTTACATCAAAACGTTCAACCGGAAAGATACGATCGCCTTTTACTTTCGGACGCTCTGTTATCCCCATCATATCTGGAACACTAAATCCGTAAATATCAGCATCGATCAATCCAACCTTTTTCCCTAGCCTCGCAAGAGCAACAGCTAAGTTCACGGATACCGTTGATTTTCCAACTCCGCCTTTACCACTAGCGATCGCGATAAATTGGGTCTTGCTGTTTTCGGAAAGAAGGGTAGTTGGCGCACTTTGCGTCGCCGCTTCACCCGGGTCAACAGCCGTAATGTCGTCTCTTTTTTCAAAACGTAGTCCGACTGATTCCACGCCTGCGTTTTTCAACACTTGAACGATCTGCTGCTGCAGCTGCATTTGTTCCGGTGTTCCGGTATGTGCTAAGCCGATCTTCAGCCCCACATATCCTTCTTTTATCTTCAACTCACGGATACTTCCAGAGTCGACCATGCTTTTATGTAAATAAGGGTCTTGAATAGGACCTAACAGCTCGATGACTTTTTCTTCTGTAAGCACATAGACACATCCTTTACCTGTAAAATTCCTTTTCAGTATATCACAACCCCCACCGACAATCATGTAAGCGGTTTTTTTGATGTGTGAATTTCGCTCAAGCGGGGAAGGTCACTAAAGTAGGTACGAACACTTACTGTCGGCTTTTATGAAAATACTGTCCACTTTTTGAATTTTACTGTCCACTTTCAAAGAAATACAGTCCACTTTTACATATTTACTGTCCACTTCGGCATTTTTACTGTCCACTCCAAATTACTCGCCGAGAAAGCGAGCACTTGAAACCGAAAAACATCCCCTCTAATCAAGAGGGGATGCTGGCGGGGTTTCATTTGTATAAAAGCGCAGCATACCTTGATAAATCGATGCCGCTATACTTTTTTGGTATGACTCTGTTTTTAACAGTTCGCGTTCTGATGGATTGGATAGAAAACCAACCTCGACTAAAGCCCCTGGCACTTCTGCAGTCCGCAGCAAGTATAGACCTTCTATGGATTTTGCGAAACGATTCGTATTGTTTAGGTTTCGTTTGATTTCGTCTTGAATGAATTTAGATACCGCTTCTCCACCTTCTTTTCCGGGATGATAGAAGACTTGCGCGCCTCTCCACCTGGATGAAGGCAAAGAATTAAGATGAATCGAAATAAATAAGTCCGCATGATTTTCGTTAATAATTCGTTTTCGTTCTTTTAAATCTTCATATTTACGATGACGTAACTTTTTTGTGCCTTCATTAGCAAGATCTGTGTCCGTCTCTCTTGTCATGATCACGAGCGCTCCCGCTTCTTGCAGATAATCTCGAAGCAAGACGGAAATGTTTAACGCGATCTCTTTTTCAAGAACCTCTCCATCACCAACTGCTCCACCGTCAGCTCCGCCATGACCTGGATCGATTACGATAATCTTTCCAGAGAGCGGCATGTTCCACGATCGCCACGAATCATCATCTAAAAAATGATAGGTGAAAATAAAGATAAGGACTGCGCATCCCAGTGCAAACGCGGCTCCCCTCACCCACTTCTTCATGTTTCGTCCCCCTATACAAGCCATATAACATTATGTATATGGGACAAGAAGAAATTTATAACTGATTATTGCAGCTTCATGCGATAGCGTTTTTCTCCGTTTTTATAGCCTTCCATCCACCAAATATGAACGAATGCCTCACAGCAAAGATGAAGGGATTCCATCATCATCTCTGTTCCCCAGCACCAGAACTGCCAATATTCAAAAAGACCGTCTGCGATAGCCTTCTGTTTAGCATATGCCCTCTCCTTAATCTTTTCTAACGTTTCCCCGTGATACGCAAACCGGCTATAGCCTGCGCCTAAAAGATAAGAATCGATCGCCATGTCGATGCATGCATCCTCTATGTCATTTTGATATAGAAGCGAGTATTGAAAAAAGGGCTGAAACAAACGCTGAAATTCTTTTTTTATAGTAGCAAGCGATAAGTCCCGAAGTACTTTCCGCTCGAAAGTTTCTTTTTTGAAACGCTGCTTTTCTTTAAAGTTGTTTAATACGATTGCCATTATTACCTCCCCTTTCATCATGTTGTGTTTTTCCATATCTATATTTTCTCCAGAGATGGCTTCACGACACTTCATAAAAGATGGGAATAATTCATAATGGCTTGTCGCGGGGAATAAGCAGGGAGCACGATAAGATCAGCGTTAGACTTAATTTTCTCAATTCAGGCTTAATGGTTCGGAATTAGACTCAATCTTCCCGAATCAGACCCTGAATTCCAAACAAATAATCACAAACAAAAAAACCCCGCTCTCCAAAAGAGAACAGGGTTTTGATAAACGTAATAAAAATTAACGTTTTGAGAACTGAGGTGCACGACGAGCGCCTTTAAGTCCGTACTTCTTACGCTCTTTCATACGAGCGTCACGAGTAAGGAATCCAGCTGCTTTAAGAGAACCGCGGTACTCAGGATCTGCTTCAAGAAGCGCACGAGAGATACCGTGACGGATAGCTCCTGCTTGTCCAGTGTATCCACCGCCATGAACAGTAACTAATACGTCATACTTGTCAGTTGTTTCAGTTGTGTTAAGTGGTTGCTTAACGATAAGCTTTAAAGTTTCTAATCCGAAAAATTCGTCAATGTCACGTCCGTTAATTACGATACGGCCTTCACCAGGAACTAATCGTACACGCGCTACGGAGTGCTTACGACGTCCAGTGCCATAATATTGTACTTGTGCCACGTAAATACCCTCCTTTTTATCCGCGTAACTCGTAGTTTACAGGTTTTTGTGCTTGGTTATTGTGCTCAGCTCCAGCGTAAACGTGAAGCTTTTTGAACATTTGGCGACCAAGGCTGTTCTTTGGAAGCATACCTTTGATTGCTAGTTCAAGCATTTGAACTGGACGAGTTGTACGCATTTCTAATGCAGTTCTCGTACGCAGTCCACCTGGGTGACCAGTGTGGCGGTAGTAAATTTTGTCTGTTAATTTCTTACCTGTTAATTCAATCTTCTCAGCGTTGATGATGATTACGTGATCACCAGTGTCAACGTGTGGTGTATAAATAGGCTTATGCTTACCGCGAAGGATAGATGCAACTTCACTGGATAGACGTCCAAGTGTTTTGCCTTCAGCGTCGATCACAAACCATTTACGTTCTACTTCAGAAGCTTTCGCCATGAAAGTCGTACGCATGTGTTTTCCCTCCTGTATCTTCAATCAAATTTCATTATATTCATGTGAACATTTCCCGAGATATCTACACGGGGCATGTGGACGATATCTGTAGAAATACCAAATAATATCTTATAATATATAAACAACGATGTCAAGCGTATCCTAAATATTATTCCGTTTTATCTTCATATTCTACATGAAAGAGATAGAGTCCGTTTGCTGGAGCTGTTTTTCCAGCGAGCGCACGGTCTTGGCCTTGTATAATTCCTGAGATCTCATGGGGTTTGAGCTTCCCTTGTCCCACTTCTAAAAGGGTACCAACAAGAATGCGAACCATGTTATATAAAAAACCACTGCCTCTTACCTTCAGCGTTAGTACGTTCCCCTCTTCTACAACACCCAAAGCAAAAATCGTTCGAATTTTATCTTCCACTTCCGACTTTGCTGATGAAAATGAGGTAAAGTCATGTGTACCTAAAAATAACGATGCAGCTTGCTTCATATCCTCTACGTTTAAAGAATAGGGAAAATGAAACAACTGATTTCTTTGAAACACATCTGGTTGCTTACTTCTTAAAATTTTATAATGATACTCTTTACCTGTTGCAGAGAAACGAGAATGAAACGAATCACTGACCATCTCTACGTCTTTTATTAGAATATCATTCGGAAGCATCGCATTCAATGCCTTCCCCCAAGCTTCAGAAGGAATCTCCATCGGCGTATCAAAATGAAACACTTGTCCGATGGCATGAACACCTGCATCCGTGCGTCCTGAGGCATAGATTCCTACAGGTTCCCCTTTGTGCATCTTTTGCAGGACGGCCTGAATCGTTCCTTGCACCGTTCTGCCGCTAGGCTGTATTTGGTATCCGGCAAACTCTGTACCGTCATAGGCTACGGTTACTTTCATACGAGCCATGTTCAATCTCCTTTTAATTGCGTAATAAGAATAGCGTAAGAGTCAGCAATGCTAGTAAAAGCAAAGCAAACGTATCACGCTGATGCCACTCTAGCGCACGAAGTCGCGTTCTGCCTTCACCGCCGCGGTATCCTCTCGCTTCCATCGCAAGAGCGAGTTCTTCAGCCCGCTTAAACGATGATACGAATAACGGTACTAATAACGGTACAAAAGCCTTTGCTCGTTCTTTGATCGGTCCGCTCGTGAAATCAGCACCACGTGCCATCTGTGCTTTCATGATCTTTTCCGTCTCTTGTAAGAGAGTAGGAATGAATCTAAGTGAGATTGACATCATTAATGCAAATTCATGAACAGGGAGTTTCCACTTTTTTAATGGTCCCAATAAGTGCTCCAACCCGTCAGTAATATCGATCGGTGTTGTTGTTAAAGTCAAAAGTGAAGTCATCATAACAAGGAGTAAAAGCCTTAAGGCAATGAAGATCCCTTGTATCACTCCGCCTTCGTAAATTTCAAGGAAGCCAGCTTTATAAAGCAGGTCGCCTTCTTTTGTTAAGAAAATATGCAAAAGCATCGTAAACACGACCAGTAAAAGAATCGGCTTTAATCCTTTATATAAAAAACGAAATGGAACTTTTGACAAACTGATTGTTACTGCCGTAAAAGCGATCAATACACCATAAGTCACCCAGTTGTTCGCTAAAAAGACGATGAACAAATAAAAGAAGGCAGCGATAAGCTTCGAACGTGAATCCATTCGATGAAGGGGAGAGGAAGCTGGATAATACTGCCCGATGATCACATTCTGCAGCATATTAGTTCCCCCTCTTCTTCAGACTCTGACTAACTTGTTTAGCCAGCTCTTCTATTGTAAACTTCGTTAAAGCAAGATGAAGACCCGACTTCTCGTTCCACTTTTGTAAAAATTGAACGGTCTCTGGCACATCTAATCCCGCTTTCTGGAGAGCTTCTCGCTCACTAAAGATCTCAGTCGGCTTACCATGCAGATACAGTTCACCTTTATGCATGACAGCAATCTCATCCGCGTATCTCGACGCATCCTCCATACTGTGAGTAACAAGTATGGTCGTGAGATTGTTTCTCTCATGCAGAGAATAGAACAGCTCCATAATCTCAACACGCCCAGCTGGATCTAGACCTGCTGTAGGCTCGTCCAAGATCAACACTTCGGGATTCATAGCAAGGACACCCGCGATCGCCACCCGGCGCATCTGACCACCGCTTAAGTCAAAGGGAGACTTCTGCAGGACACTCTCGGGAAGCCCAACCATCTCAATCACTTTAGCAGCTGTGAGTCGAGCTGTTTCCTCAGACACACCAAAATTCCGCGGACCGAACATAATATCTTTTTCTACTGTTTCTTCAAACAGCTGATGTTCAGGATACTGAAAAACAATCCCGGCTTTTTTTCGAAGTGATTTTAAATCTTGCTTCTTACCGCCAGCTTTAAGTTCAGTACTGCCCATCTTTATCGAACCAGCAGAAGGCTTTAACAGCCCGTTAAGATGTTGGATAAGCGTGGACTTTCCAGAGCCGGTATGCCCGATCAAAGCAAGGAATGTACCATCCGTGATGTCGAGGTTAATATCGTGCAGGGCACGCCTCTCAAACGGAGTTCCCTCCATGTATCTATGCTCTAGACGGTTTATGCTAATTTCCATAATGCATTCACCAGCTCTTCCTGCGTTAAATAGCTTTTATCAAGCTCCACACCTTGTTGGCGAAGAGCCTCACTTAACTTTAGTGAAAACGGTAAATCCAGACCGGCCGATTTCAAAAGTTCACGCTGCTGAAAAATGTCTTCAGGTACGCCTTCAGCTGCTTTCTCTCCCATTTTCATGACGACAACTCTGTCTGCACTTAGCGCTTCCTCTAAATCATGAGTGATGGAAATGACAGTGATGCCTTCTTGTTTATTCAGTTCGCGCACGGTATCGATCACTTCAATCCTACCGATCGGATCAAGCATGGATGTTGCCTCATCTAATACGATAACAGAAGGTTTCTGCGCCAATATTCCAGCAATCGCTACTCTTTGTTTCTGACCACCGGATAACTGATGAGGTTCCTGGTTTAAGAAAGCTTCCATTCCCACTCTTGCTACACTTTCATTGATACGCTTAACCATCTCTTCACGCGGAACTCCAAAATTCTCTAGACCAAACGCAATATCATCTTGTACACTCGTTCCTACAAATTGGTTATCAGGATTTTGAAAAACCATCCCTACAAGTCTTCTCACTTCCCAAATGTCGTCAGGAAGGCCTGTCGTGTACTGTGAGACATATACAGCACCTTCACTAGGCAATAACAGTCCGTTGAGCATTTTTGCCAACGTGGACTTCCCAGAGCCGTTATGGCCCACGATCGAAAGCCATTCCCCTTTGTGCACGTCTAGCGTTACACCTTTAAGTGTAGGTGTCTCTTCTCCCGGATAATTAAAGGTCACATCTTTAACGGTAATGATGTTTTCCATGTGACATCCTCCTCTTAACTGCTGCTCATTCTAAGCTGCTCTCTGCTCGAAATTAGTCTTTAATAAAAATGTTACTTTCAAAAAGTTTGAGCTTCATTGACTAGTTGATTGGAGCGCAAGGTGCGAGACTCCTGCGGGAGAAGCGGTCAGGTGAGACCCTTAAGGGCGCAAAGCGGCAAGGGGCTCACCGCCTGCCCCGCGGAAAGCGAGCACCTGGAGCGCAAATCAACCTTTCGAAAATCTACTCGAATTTTCGATAAAATAAAAAAGGGCAAGATTGTCATTGAAGACTTGATCCCGCCCTTTCATACGTTTTATTAAACTAATTCAATGATAACCATTGGTGCACCATCACCACGGCGAGGGCCGATTTTTGCGATGCGAGTGTAACCACCGTTACGCTCTGCATAGCGAGGTGCAAGATCACTGAAAAGCTTTTGTAGAGATCTTTGTCCAGACTCAGCGTCTGCTACTTCGTTACGAAGGAACGATGCAGCTTGACGGCGAGCATGAAGGTCTCCACGCTTACCAAGCGTAATCATTTTCTCAGCAAATTTACGAACTTCTTTTGCACGTGCTTCTGTAGTTTCAATACGCTCGTTGATGATTAAATCAGTAGCTAAATCACGAAGCATTGCTTTACGAACCGCAGATACACGACCTAACTTTTGGTATCCCATGCTTGTATTCCCTCCTCTGCGCGTTTCTCTCTCGTCTTGAAAAAGCGCGTATTACGAATTAATCGTCAGCGCGTAATGAAAGACCTAGCTCTTCAAGTTTCTCTTGAACTTCTTCAAGAGATTTCTTTCCAAGGTTGCGTACTTTCATCATGTCTTCTTCAGACTTATTCGCAAGTTCTTGAACTGTATTAATGCCAGCACGCTTTAGGCAGTTATAAGAACGAACAGAAAGATCAAGTTCTTCGATCGTCATCTCAAGTACTTTTTCTTTTTGGTCTTCTTCTTTTTCTACCATAATCTCAGCGTTCTGAGCTTGATCTGTTAAGCCAACAAAAATGTTTAAATGTTCGCTAATGATCTTCGCACCAAGAGAAACTGCTTCCTCTGGACGAATGCTCCCATCTGTCCATACATCAAGCGTTAGCTTATCATAGTTTGTTACTTGTCCTACACGAGTGTTTTCCACTTGATAGTTTACACGTGAAATTGGCGTGTAAATTGAATCAACAGGAATTACTCCGATTGGCAGGTCTTCGCGTTTATTGCCTTCTGCCTGTACATAACCACGACCACGTTTCGCATGAAGCTTCATTTGGAAATGAGCTCCTTTTGCTAGTGTTGCGATATGAAGATCCGGGTTAAGGACTTCAACATCGCTGTCATGCGTAATGTCGCCAGCTGTTACAACACCGTCACCTTGTACATCGATTTCAAGTGTCTTCTCTTCATCAGAGTAAATCTTCATTGCAAGTTTCTTTAAGTTTAAGATGATGGTTGTAACATCTTCAACTACACCTTCAACTGTAGAGAACTCATGCAATACGCCATTAATCTGAATAGATGTAACTGCTGCACCAGGTAGTGAGGACAACAAGATACGACGCAAGGAGTTGCCTAGTGTAGTCCCGTATCCACGTTCAAGTGGTTCAACAACAAACTTTCCGTATGTGGCATCGTCGCTGATTTCAACCGTCTCAATTCTTGGCTTTTCGATTTCGATCATTCAACTGAACCCTCCTTCAAACGTCGAATCTCGGCTGGAGGTTTCCAGCCGAAATTCCCCATAGGCATTCCGACTTATCATTTACCAAAACTTTCACTATAACCATTATAGACAAGTTATAGAAATATATACCGTGTATATTGTTACACGCGACGGCGTTTTGGCGGGCGGCAACCGTTGTGAGGTACAGGAGTAACGTCACGAATAGCTGTTACTTCTAAGCCTACCGCTTGAAGGGCACGGATTGCTGCTTCACGTCCAGCACCAGGTCCTTTAACGGATACTTCCAACGTTTTCATACCATGTTCCATTGCAGTTTTACCAGCTGTTTCAGCTGCCATTTGTGCTGCGAACGGAGTAGACTTACGAGAACCTTTAAATCCTAGGTGACCAGCAGTCGCCCAAGAGATTGCGTTCCCGTGCGTGTCAGTGATCGTAATGATCGTGTTGTTGAATGTAGAACGGATATGTGCTACGCCGACTTCAACATTCTTTTTGACACGACGTTTACGTGTATTAGTCTTACGTGCTTTTGCCATTTAGAGTTTACCTCCTTTACTTACTTTTTCTTATTCGCTACTGTACGACGAGGTCCTTTACGAGTACGGGAGTTGTTCTTCGTGTTTTGACCACGTACTGGTAATCCACGACGATGACGAACACCACGATATGCTCCGATCTCGATTAGACGCTTGATGTTTAGTGATACTTCACGACGAAGGTCACCTTCAACTTTGTGTCCATCGATGACTTCGCGGATTTTATTTAATTCATCTTCAGTAAGATCACGAACGCGTGTATCTTCAGAAACTCCAGCTCCAGCAAGAATTTGCTGTGCTTTTGTTTTACCGATACCGAAGATGTATGTTAAAGAGATTACTACTCGCTTATCACGAGGAATATCTACACCTGCAACACGTGCCATAATTTTTGCACCTCCTGTATATTAACCTTGTTTTTGTTTATGTTTCGGATTTTCACAGATCACCATTACAGTGCCTCTGCGGCGAATCACTTTACATTTTTCACATATTGGCTTGACTGATGGTCTTACCTTCATTGTTTATAACCTCCTTATGTCACGGAGTACATTGATTATTTAAAACGATACGTTATACGACCACGTGATAAGTCATACGGAGACAATTCTACGGTTACTTTATCCCCTGGAAGAATTCGAATGTAGTGCATACGAATCTTTCCAGAAACGTGCGCTAGAACTTTGTGTCCGTTTTCTAGTTCAACACGAAACATGGCGTTCGGAAGAGGTTCAATTACTGTACCTTCGACCTCAATAACATCATCTTTAGCCATCGACTTGATCTCCCTTCTTCAGAGCAATGACTTTCTCGTCGGAAAACTTCGCTACTGCATAACGCAATTTGCCATTGGTTACACGACCTGTTTCAAGAATGCTTTTAACAACTTCCGGAGAAGTAAAATCCAGCAGTTCTAAGTGGTTTAGGTTCTTGCGCTTGGCTCGATCAAACTTTCTCTTGTCACCATCTGCTACGAGGACGAAACGCCCATCGAGAATACCGACAATCACACCTAACCGATCTGCGTCTCTTCCTTTTAGTATCCGAACTAGTTGACCTATGCTCGGTACCGAATCAGATTCGCTTACCATCTCATCACCTTCACTTAGATCTTTGTTAAGATTTCAAAGCCTTCTTCCGTAATGACAACCGTGTGTTCAAAGTGAGCACACCATTTGCCATCCGTTGTGACAACCGTCCAGTTATCGGATAATGTTCGAACATAGCGAGTTCCCGCATTAATCATAGGCTCTATTGCTAGAACCATGCCCTTTTTAAGCACCGGCCCTTTACCAGGCGGTCCATAATGAGGAATTTGCGGGTCCTCATGTAAGTCCTGGCCTATTCCGTGTCCGACATATTCGCGAACAACAGAAAATCCTTCACCCTCAGCATACTTTTGTATCTCATGAGAAATGTCAGTTAACCGGGCACCGGCTTTTGCTTTTTCAAGTCCTTTATATAAAGACTCTTCGGTTACATCCAGAAGTTTTTGAGCTTCATCTGAAATCTCGCCAACTCCATACGTCCAAGCGGAGTCACCGTGGTATCCTTTGTACTTCGCCCCAATATCTATAGAGATAATGTCGCCATGGTTGAGTACGCGTTTACCTGGAATTCCGTGCACAAGTTCTTCATTTACAGAAGCACAGATGCTTCCACTAAAACCATTATAGTTTTTAAATGAAGGAATTGCACCTTGGCTGCGGATAAACGTATCAGCAATTTTATCCAGTTCCCTGGTAGTTATGCCAGGCTTAATGTGTTTTTTTAACTCTTGATGAGTTAAGGCAACAATGCGACCTGCCTCCCGCATGATTTCAATCTCTCGCGGTGTTTTGCAGATTATCATTTCGCCAATCCCCCAATAAGTTGGTCAATGTCTTGAAAGACTTTGTCGATATCCTGATCACCATTCATGTTTTTCAGGTAACCTTTTTCACCATAAAAATCAAGCAGTGGTTTAGCCTGCTTCATGTTTACATTTAAACGGTTTCGAACGGTCTCTTCATTATCATCTTGACGTTGGATAAGCGTACCGCCGTCTTTATCACATACTCCTTCAACCTTTGGCGGGTTGAATATTACATGATACGTGCTTCCGCATGTTTGGCAAATCCGACGACCTGTTAATCGCTGCATAAGCTGATCAGAATCTACTGAAATGTTTAGCACATAGTCAATCGTTCTTCCTAGCTCTGTTGTGATTTCTTCTAATGCTTCCGCTTGGGCAACTGTCCGAGGGAATCCATCAAGTAAAAATCCTTTTTCGCAGTCCTTTTTAGAAAGTCGGTCACGTACGATACCGATTGTAACTTCGTCAGGAACGAGGTTACCCGCATCCATGTACGATTTTGCCTCAAGTCCAAGAGGAGTCTCCTCTTTAATTGCTGCTCGGAACATATCTCCAGTAGAGATATGAGGTATTCCGTATTTCTCAACAATTCTTTCTGCTTGAGTACCCTTACCTGCTCCGGGCAATCCCATTAAGACTAGATACATCTAATCCCTCCATAAATCACAATCGTCTTTTTTTAAGAGCATGTGGGAAGATGAATCTTCCCGTGCTCTTATTTTATGAAGCCTTTGTAGTGTCGCTTGATCAGCTGACTCTCAATTTGCTTCATGGTGTCTAATGCCACACCTACAACAATCAGCAAGCTTGTTCCACCAATTTGAATGGCTGGCGGAAGGTTCAAACCTGGAATTGCTGTAAAGACAACTGGCAGGACTGCAATTGCAGCCAGGAATAGAGATCCAACAAATGTTAATCGATACAGAATTCTTGTTATATAAGTTTGAGTGTTAGCTCCTGGACGAATGCCAGGAATGTATCCACCCTGCTTCTTTAAGTTTTCCGCCATTTGCTCCGGATTTACTTGGATGAACGTATAGAAATACGAGAATCCAATTATAAGGAGCGCATATATAATCATTCCGACTGGTTTCGTGTAGTCAAACGTGTTGATAATCCAAGTCGTAACATCATTCTGTCCGAAGAAGCCGGCAACAGTTCTTGGCGTGATGATCAAGGAAATCGCGAAGATAACCGGGATAACACCTGCTGCGTTAACTTTAATCGGTAGATGAGTTGACTGGCCGCCAACAGGCTTTGTTCCAACGACTCGCTTTGCATACTGAATCGGGATTTTCCGAACACCTTGTTGAATAAAGATAACACCCATAATAATGAGTACAATCGCAAGAGCAAGCAGTACAATCGTTACAATATGCATGAATAACTGATCGTTACCACCTTCAAATTGCGTTGTGAAAAGCTGGTTAACTGCTGTAGGAATAGCTGCGGCAATCCCCGCAAAAATCAGAACTGAAATTCCGTTTCCAATCCCCTTAAGGGTAATCTGCTCACCTAACCACATTAAGAATGCAGTACCTGCAGTTAAAACTAACGCGATAAAAAGATACGTAGACATACTAGGGTTTTGAATAAGTCCTGGGAAAAGATTGTTAAAACCGATAGACATACCGATTGCCTGGATAAAACCAAGAACAATAGTTCCATAACGAGTGAACTGAGCTAATTTCTTACGCCCAACTTCACCTTGCTTACTCCACTCCGTAAATTTAGGAACAACGTCCATCTGCAGAAGCTGCACGATGATCGATGCTGTAATATACGGCATGATACCCATAGCGAAAATGGAGAAGTTCTGTAAAGCTCCACCGCCAAACGTATTCAAAAAACCAAAAATGTTAGCACTGTCGCCTGTACTGAATTTCAGCACATCGCGATTTACGCCTGGTACTGGGATAAATGTTCCTAAACGGAACACTACCAGCATAGCAAGTGTAAACAATATCTTGTTTCTCAGATCACCCACACGCATAATGTTGGAGATTGTCTGGAACATTAGATCACCTCAGTAGTTCCGCCCGCTGCTTCAATTGCTTCTTTAGCAGAAACAGAGAATTTGTGCGCCTTAACTGTAAGCTTAGCTTCTAACTTGCCATTTCCTAGAACTTTGATTCCGTTTTTAAGACTGCTAACTACTCCTGTTTCGATAAGAAGTTCCGGAGTAACTACTGTGCCCTCTTCAAAACGAACTAGCTTCTCAAGATTTACAACTGCATACTCTTTACGAGTAGGGTTTGTGAATCCGCGTTTCGGTAAACGACGTGCTAGTGGATTTTGTCCACCTTCGAATCCAGGTCTAACACCACCGCCTGAACGAGAGTTTTGACCTTTATGACCACGACCACTTGTTTTACCATTGCCTGATCCGATACCGCGACCTACACGGTTGCGAACTTTACGGGATCCTTCTGATGGCTTCAACTCATGAAGTTTCATCTGAGCACCTCCTCATGATTTATTTATCTTATTAAGCTTCTAATTCTTTCACTGTTAAAAGGTGAGACACCTTGTTAACCATACCGCGGATAGCCGCGTTATCTTCGTGTACAACCGTCTGGTGCATTTTGCGCAAACCAAGTGTCTTAACAACGATACGTTGGTTTTCAGGACGGCCGATAACACTACGAGTGAGGGTGATTTCTAATTTCTTAGCCATCTAAAGTTCCCTCCTTAACCTAAAAGCTCTTGTACTGATTTACCGCGAAGTTTCGCAACGTCTTCAGCACGCTTTAAATTTTTCAAACCTTCGATAGTTGCACGAACCATGTTGATTGGGTTGTTAGATCCAAGTGACTTAGAAAGGATGTCACCTACACCAGCAAGCTCCAATACTGCACGTACAGGTCCACCAGCAATTACCCCAGTACCTTCAGATGCAGGCTTAAGAAGTACGTTACCTGCTCCAAAGCGTCCAATTACTTGGTGAGGAATTGTTGTTTTTACGATCGGTACAGTTACTAAGTTTTTCTTAGCATCTTCAATCGCCTTACGGATCGCTTCTGGTACCTCTTGGGCTTTACCAGTACCGAATCCAACGTGACCGTTTTTGTCACCAACTACAACTACTGCAGCAAAGCGGAAACGACGTCCACCTTTTACTACCTTAGCTACACGGTTAACGGTAACGACGCGTTCTTCAAGTTCAAGTTTGTTAGGGTCGATACGCATCAGGTTCCCTCCTTCGATTAAAATTCTAACCCAGCTTCACGAGCTGCGTCTGCTAATGCTTTAATACGTCCGTGATATAAATATCCGCCTCGGTCAAATACTACCGATTTGATTCCTTTTTCAACTGCGCGCTTAGCGATTTCTTGACCAATCGCTTTAGCAGCATCTACGTTTCCACCGTTTTCTACACTTACACCTTTATCAAGGGAAGATGCAGATACAATTGTTACACCTGCTTGATCATCGATCAATTGAGCATAGATGTGCTTTGTAGAACGGAATACGTTCAAACGAGGACGTTGTGCTGTTCCGCTTACAACGCGGCGAACACGAGCATGTCTTTTCTTACGAGCGACATTCTTATCTGCTTTCGTGATCATCCTTTGCACTCCTTTCCGCTACCTAACGGCTTTATTTACCAGTTTTACCTTCTTTACGGCGAACGAATTCACCTTCGTAACGAATACCTTTACCTTTGTAAGGCTCAGGTGAACGAACTGAACGGATGTTTGCAGCAACTTCACCTACACGTTGCTTGTCAATACCCTTAACGATTACCTTCGTGTTAGAAGGTACTTCGATGTCGATTCCTTGCTCAGGAACGATTTCAACAGGATGAGAGTAACCTACGTTAAGTACAAGCTTGTTACCAGCTTTGGAAGCACGATATCCAACCCCGATAATTTCTAGAGCTCTTTCATAACCGTTAGTTACACCGATAACCATGTTGTTTAGTACGCTACGAGTTGTACCATGCAATGCACGGTGCTCTTTGTGGTCGCTCGGGCGTTCCACAGTAATTTCGTTATCTTGAACATTAATCTTAATGTCAGCATTGAATTTGCGAGAAAGTTCACCTTTAGGGCCTTTTACAGAAACCGTGTTGTCAGTTGCAACATCGATTGTAACGCCACCTGGAACTTCAATCGGTTTGTTACCTACGCGAGACATGTTGACACCTCCATTCGCTATTTATTACCAAACGTACGCTAGTACTTCGCCACCCATTTGTGATTGGCGAGCTTCTTTATCAGTCATAATGCCTTTAGAAGTAGATACGATCGCAATACCAAGTCCTCCAAGTACACGTGGAAGATCAGTTGATTTTGCATAAACACGTAGACCAGGCTTAGAGATACGCTTAAGACCTGAGATTACACGCTCATTGTTAGAACCGTACTTAAGGAAGATACGAATCATTCCTTGTTTGCTATCCTCTACATATTCCACATCGCGAACAAAACCTTCACGCTTTAGGATTTCTGCGATTTCTTTTTTCATATTAGAAGCAGGAAGCTCCAATTTATCGTGACGAACAGTGTTTGCGTTGCGGATACGAGTAAGCATATCTGCAATTGGATCTGTCATAACCATTACTAGTTACCTCCTTCCCTTTTTTCAGGGTATTACCAGCTGGCTTTTTTAACGCCAGGAATTTGACCTTTGTAAGCAAGTTCTCTGAAACAAATACGGCACAGTTTGAACTTGCGGATTACTGAATGAGGACGCCCGCAACGTTCACAGCGCGTATATTCTTGCACTCCGAACTTTTGCTTGCGTTGTTGCTTAGCAATCATGGATTTCTTTGCCACGGGTAAACCTCCTTTGGCTAAAGGTTATTTTTGGAACGGCATTCCGACTTGTGTAAGAAGCTCACGTGCTTCTTCGTCAGTGTTCGCAGTCGTTACGATAACGATGTCCATTCCGCGAACTTTGTTTACTTTATCATAGTCGATCTCTGGGAAGATCAATTGCTCTTTAACTCCAAGCGTGTAGTTACCGCGGCCGTCGAAAGACTTCTTGGAAACCCCGCGGAAGTCACGTACACGTGGAAGGGAAACGCTGATTAACTTATCAAGGAAGTCATACATGCGCTCTCCGCGAAGTGTAACTTTTGATCCGATCGGCATACCTTCACGAAGTTTGAATCCAGCGATAGATTTCTTAGCACGCGTGATCACAGGCTTTTGACCAGCGATTGCTGTAAGTTCCTCTACTGCTGTATCTAACACTTTAGAGTTGGATACTGCTTCACCAACACCCATGTTGATAACGATTTTTTCGATCTTTGGTGCTTGCATTACTGAAGTGTAATTAAACTTTTCCATTAGAGATGGTAAGATCTCTGCTTTATATCGCTCTTGTAGACGGTTCATTATGTGTCCTCCTTTCACTCTGAGACTTATTTATCTAGGGTTTCACCAGATTTTTTGGCCACACGAACTTTTTTCCCATCAACTACATTGTAGCCTACACGAGTAGGAGCACCAGTTTTAGGGTCAAGAGGCATTACGTTAGAAGCATGAATTGGTGCTTCTTGGCTAAGGATTCCACCTTGTGGATTAGCTTGAGAAGGTTTTGCGTGTTTCTTAACAACGTTCACGCCTTCAACAAGCACTCTGTTTAGCTTCGGATAAGCTTCAAGGATTACACCTTGTTTACCTTTATCCTTGCCGGAAATAACTTGTACTTTATCGCCTTTTTTCACATGCAATGGCATTGTGATGTTGCACCTCCTTACAAGACAATAAACGCCTTGCTAGTAAATATATTAAAGAACTTCTGGAGCAAGAGATACGATTTTCATAAATTGCTTGTCACGAAGTTCACGTGCTACTGGTCCGAAGATACGAGTTCCTCGAGGACCTTTATCATCCTTAACGATTACAGCCGCGTTCTCATCAAAGCGGATGTAAGATCCGTCGTTACGGCGCATACCACGCTTAGAACGTACCACTACCGCTTTAACAACGTCACCTTTCTTAACAACGCCACCTGGTGTTGCGGACTTAACCGAACAAACGATAATGTCACCAACGTTAGCGTACTTACGACCAGAACCACCAAGAACTTTAATGCAAAGTAACTCTTTCGCACCGGAGTTATCAGCTACTCTTAAACGGGATTCTTGTTGAATCATGCGAATGGACCTCCTTTCGGATATGAGTATAATCCGAACAATTTATTAAATAATTACTGCTTCTTGTACTACTTCAACTAGACGGAATCGCTTGTCTTTAGAAAGCGGACGCGTTTCCATAACCTTTACGATATCGCCAATTTTAGCAGTGTTGTTTTCATCATGCGCTTTTAACTTTTTAGAGTATTTAACGCGCTTGTTATATAAAGTGTGAGTCTTGTAAGTTTCTACAAGCACTGTAATCGTTTTGTCCATCTTGTCAGAAACAACACGACCAGTGTACACCTTGCGCTGGTTACGTTCACTCATTGTGCGAACCTCCTCTCAAGATTTAACCGTTAGTAATCCCAAGCTCTCTTTCACGTAAAACCGTTTTTGCACGGGCAATTGCTTTACGAACTTCACGAATGCGGGCCGGGTTTTCAAGTTGACCTGTCGCTAGTTGGAAACGAAGGTTAAAAAGCTCTTCTTTAAGTGCTTTTGCTTTTTGTTCAACTTCTGCAGTGGTCAGGTTACGAATATCATTAGCCTTCATTTGTGTCACCACCCACTTCTTCGCGTTTAACAAACTTACATTTTACAGGAAGTTTGTGTGCTGCAAGACGCAACGCTTCGCGTGCCACTTCTTCAGAGACACCTGCGATTTCAAACATAACTTTACCTGGCTTAACTACTGCTACCCATCCTTCAGGAGCACCTTTACCAGATCCCATTCGGACTTCTAGAGGCTTTGCAGTGTAAGGCTTAGACGGGAAAATTTTAATCCATACTTTACCGCCACGCTTCATATAACGAGTCATCGCAATACGAGCTGCTTCGATCTGACGGTTAGTAATCCAGCTAGCTTCAAGAGCTTGCAAACCGAATTCTCCGAAATGAACTTCAGTACCGCCTTTTGCGTTCCCACGCATTTTACCGCGGTGTTCACGACGATATTTAACACGTTTTGGCAATAACATAATTATTTGCCTCCTTCCTCTTTTTTCGTTCCTCTTGTTGGAAGGACCTCACCACGATAAATCCAGATTTTAACTCCAAGCTTACCGTAAGTTGTGTCTGCTTCAGCAGTACCGTAATCGATGTCTGCACGAAGTGTGTGAAGAGGAACAGTACCTTCACTATAATGTTCAGCACGAGCGATATCAGCTCCGCCAAGACGGCCTGACACTTGTGTTTTGATACCTTTCGCACCCATACGCATTGCACGTTGGATCGCTTGCTTCATAGCACGACGGAAAGATACACGGTTTTCAAGTTGACGAGCGATGTTTTCAGCTACTAGCTTAGCATCAACGTCAGCTTGTTTGATTTCAAAGATGTTTACGTGAACTCTTTTACCAGTGATGTCGTTAAGGGCTTTACGAAGTGCTTCAACTTCAGATCCACCTTTACCGATAACCATTCCTGGTTTAGCAGTTTTGATTGTGATATTCACACGGTTAGCTGCACGTTCGATTTCAACACCTGATACAGCAGCGTCTTTTAAACGCTTTTCAATATAAGAACGGATCTTAAGGTCTTCATGTAAAAGATTAGCGTAATCCTTTTCAGCGTACCATTTTGAATCCCAGTCACGGATGACGCCAATACGTAGACCTATTGGATTTACTTTTTGACCCACGTCTTAACCCTCCTTCTTTTCAGAAACAACGATTGTGATGTGGCTAGTACGTTTGTTGATACGGCTTGCGCGACCCATCGCACGAGGACGGAAACGCTTAAGAGTAATACCTTCATCAACGAACGCTTGCTTAATCACCAAGTTGTTCGGTTCCATTTCATAGTTGTGTTCTGCGTTTGCGATAGCAGACTTAAGCACCTTTTCAATTACAGGAGAAGCTGCTTTAGGCGTCAAACGTAGAATCGCAAGTGCCTCACCTACTTGCTTGCCTCGAATCAAATCGATTACGATGCGAGCTTTACGAGGAGCAATACGCACTTGTTTAGCAATTGCTTTTGCTTCCATTTTGTGTACCTCCCCTCAATTAACGTCTTGTTTTCTTATCATCAGCTGCATGGCCTTTGTAAGTACGAGTAGGTGCAAACTCACCTAACTTGTGACCGACCATATCTTCTGTACAATAAACCGGCACGTGTTTACGACCATCATAAACAGCGATTGTGTGACCGATGAAGTCAGGGAAAATCGTAGAACGACGAGACCAAGTTTTAACTACTTTCTTGTCGTTAGATTCATTAAGTGCCTCGACCTTTTTCATCAAGTGGTCATCTACAAAAGGCCCTTTTTTCAAACTGCGACCCATTTGAGAACCTCCCTTTGTGTTTGCGCTACGGCTCGATTGAACCGTAGTACAATCACATTATTTTTTGCGACGACGTACAATGTACTTGTCAGTTTGGCTATTTTTCTTACGCGTTTTATATCCAAGAGTTGGTTTACCCCATGGAGACATTGGTGATTTACGTCCGATTGGAGCGCGTCCTTCACCACCACCGTGTGGGTGATCGTTAGGGTTCATTACAGAACCACGAACTGTTGGGCGGATACCCTTCCAACGAGAACGACCTGCTTTACCAACGTTTACAAGTTCATGCTCTAGGTTTCCAACTTGACCGATTGTTGCGCGGCAAGTAAGAAGGATCATACGAACTTCGCCAGAACCAAGACGAACTAGCGCGTACTTTTCTTCTTTACCAAGAAGTTGAGCTTCAGCACCAGCTGAACGAGCCAATTGTCCACCTTTACCAGGCTTAAGTTCGATGTTGTGAATTGTAGAACCTACAGGAATGTTAGCTAATGGAAGTGAGTTACCTACTTTAATATCAGCTTCAGTACCGGACATGATTTCTTGCCCTACTTTAATTCCTTTTGGAGCTAAGATATAACGCTTCTCACCATCTGCATAGTGGATTAGCGCGATGTTAGCCGTACGGTTCGGATCGTATTCGATTGTAGCAACGCGACCTGGTATTCCGTCTTTGTTACGTTTGAAATCGATGATACGATACTTACGCTTGTGTCCTCCACCTTGGTGACGAACAGTTAGTTTACCTTGGTTGTTACGCCCAGCTTTTTTGCTAAGAGGAGCAAGCAAGGATTTTTCTGGTTGGTCAGTTGTAATTTCAGCAAAGTCAAGCTGAGACATGTTACGACGACCGTTAGTTGTCGGTTTAAACTTTTTGATACCCATTGTAATTTCCCTCCTTTACGAGTTCTTTTTAAACTCCTTCAAAAAAGTCGAGTTCTTTGCTTTCTGGAGTTAATGTAACTACTGCTTTTTTACGTTTAGAAGTGTAACCAGTATGACGGCCTACACGCTTGAACTTACCTTTGTAGGTAGCAGTGTTTACAGATTGAATTTTTACGCCAAAGATTTCTTCTAGTGCGCCTTTGATTTGAGTCTTAGTAGCACGAGGATTAACTTCGAACGTGTATTTTTTGTCAGCCATTATTTCAGTAGAACGCTCTGTAATAACGGGGCGCTTAATCACATCACGAGCTTCCATTATGCGAGCACCTCCCCTACTTTTTCCACAGCGTCTTTAGTCATAAGAAGCTTGTCGTGGTTTAACACGTCAAGAACACTAACGCCGTTAGCCGTAACAACTGTTACGCCAGGGATGTTACGTGCAGACAATGCAACAGCGTCATTGTAATCAGCAGTTACAACTAATGCTTTACGATCTGCGGATAGATTTGCAAGTACTTGCATCATTTCCTTTGTTTTAGGAGCTTCGAATGCAAGTCCTTCTAAAACGATTAAGTCGTTATCTAGAACCTTAGAAGATAGCGCTGATTTAATAGCTAAGCGACGAACCTTCTTAGGTAATTTGTAAGAATAGCTTCTTGGTGTTGGTCCGAAAACCACTCCACCACCAACCCATTGTGGAGAACGGATAGATCCTTGACGAGCACGTCCAGTACCTTTCTGTTTCCAAGGTTTGCGTCCACCACCAGCAACTTCAGAACGGTTCTTTACATCGTGCGTTCCTTGGCGCTGTGATGCTTGCTGCATAATAACAGCGTCGAAAAGCACGCTTTTATTTGGTTCAATACCGAAAACGGAATCGTTTAATTCGATATCGCCAGCTTGAGTACCATCTTGTTTAAATAATGCTACTTTTGGCATCAGATTGTCCTCCTTCCTTATTTAGCATCCTTTGCTTTAACAGCAGAGTTAATTGTAACGTAGCTCTTTTTCGCTCCAGGTACGTTACCTTTGATTAGTAGAAGATTACGTTCTGCATCAACTCTTACAACTTCTAAGTTTTGTACAGTTACTGTATCTCCGCCAGTACGTCCAGGTAATGCTTTCCCTTTGAAAACACGGTTAGGGTCAACAGCACCCATTGAACCAGGACGACGGTGGTAACGGGAACCGTGGCTCATTGGCCCGCGTGATTGCCCGTGACGTTTGATAACACCTTGGAATCCTTTTCCTTTAGATGTACCAGTAACGTCTACAGCGTCACCTTCTGCAAAAATGTCAGCTTTGACTTCCTGACCAACTTCGTATCCCGCAACATCAACATTACGGAATTCTTTAACGTAGCGCTTAGGGCTCGTGCTAGCTTTAGCAGCATGTCCTGCTTGTGGCTTGTTAGAACGAGAGTCTTTTTTATCATCAAATCCAAGTTGGATAGCTTCGTAGCCATCATTCTCAACGGATTTCTTTTGAAGAACAACGTTAGGAGTTACTTCTACTACAGTAACTGGAATTAGATCTCCGTTTTCTGCGAAAACTTGAGTCATACCAATTTTTCTACCTAAGATTCCTTTGGTCATTCGTCACACCTCCTATTAATAAGTAAAATATTTATAAGCAAACGTGAAATTATAGTTTAATTTCGATGTCTACACCAGACGGTAGATCCAAACGCATTAACGAATCAACTGTTTGTGGTGTTGGCTCGATAATATCGATCAAGCGCTTATGAGTACGCATTTCGAACTGCTCACGAGAGTCCTTGTACTTATGAACCGCACGAAGGATCGTGTAGATCGCTTTCTCAGTAGGTAGTGGGATAGGACCAGATACCTTTGCTCCTGAACGCTTAGCAGTTTCTACGATTTTTTCAGCTGATTGATCAAGAATTCTATGATCATACGCCTTTAAACGGATACGAATCTTTTGCTTTGCCATTTTTTTCCCTCCTTTATTCGCCTATTTTGATAAACAGACATTGCTCCGCGGAAATTCAACCTGATATCACCAGCCATGGCAAAGGGGCCTAGTGTGTCAGCAACCTTCCGGATCATCGCAGTGAATGACCAACATTACTTATTATAGAGAAAAGCAACGCCCAATGCAAGTGTTATTTGCATTTATTTATTGCTAATCGCACTTTTTCTATTATAGAGACTTTATCAGGAGATTTCAACTTCCTTTTTCTTCTTTTGCATATTTGAATGTGTTTCTTCTATATATAGAAGAAACACGATACATATAAAGAATTAAGATCAGTAGGCATTGCAATTATGTAGAACCAACCACAATCAAGGATTCTACGGTACGTGTTTTTATATTTGTTAAACGTTCGCCGGTAAATATGATGTTTCCACCCCTAAACAAAGCTTTTTCACCGCTAATCATATTATTACCACTTGTAGAAGTGCGTCCATGACCTGAAATCATTCTGTTTCCACCTGAAGTACAATAAAACAACAAATCTTACACACAAAAAAACACCCTCCAAAAGGAGAGTGTTTTTATTAAAGAGTAATAAGATTACTCAGTGATTGTTGCAACTACGCCTGCACCAACTGTACGTCCACCTTCACGAATAGAGAACTTAGTTCCTTCTTCGATAGCGATTGGAGCGATTAGTTCTACAGTCATCTCAACGTTATCTCCAGGCATAACCATTTCTACGCCTTCAGGAAGTTGGATGATACCAGTTACGTCAGTTGTACGGAAGTAGAACTGAGGACGGTAGTTAGAGAAGAATGGAGTGTGACGTCCACCCTCTTCTTTTGAAAGAACATAAACTTCTGATTTGAACTTAGTGTGAGCTTTAACAGTACCTGGCTTAGCAAGAACTTGTCCACGCTCAACATCTTCACGAGAAACCCCACGAAGAAGTGCACCAATGTTGTCACCAGCTTCAGCATAGTCAAGAAGCTTACGGAACATTTCAACACCTGTTACAGTTGTTGATTTTGGCTCTTCAGTAAGACCAAGGATCTCAACTACGTCACCAACTTTTACTACACCACGCTCAACACGTCCAGTAGCAACTGTACCACGACCAGTGATTGAGAATACATCCTCAACTGGCATCATGAATGGCTTTTCAGTGTCACGTGGAGGAGTTGGGATATAAGAATCTACAGCATCCATTAGCTCGTAGATTTTAGCTTCCCAATCAGCGTCTCCTTCAAGAGCTTTAAGAGCAGAACCTTTGATTACAGGAATATCATCTCCTGGGAAGTCATACTCAGAAAGAAGGTCACGAACTTCCATTTCTACTAGCTCAAGAAGTTCTTCGTCGTCTACCATGTCACACTTGTTCATGAATACAACAAGGTAAGGTACACCTACTTGACGAGAAAGAAGGATGTGCTCACGAGTTTGTGGCATTGGGCCGTCAGCAGCAGATACTACTAGGATCCCACCATCCATTTGTGCTGCACCAGTGATCATGTTCTTAACATAGTCAGCATGTCCTGGGCAGTCTACGTGTGCATAGTGACGAGAATCAGTTTCATACTCAACGTGTGCAGTTGAGATTGTGATTCCACGTTCGCGCTCTTCTGGAGCACCGTCGATTTGGTCATAAGCCATAGCTACACCTTTACCGTTTTTCTTAGCAAGAACAGTAGTGATAGCAGCTGTTAAAGTTGTTTTACCATGGTCAACGTGACCGATAGTACCAATGTTAGCATGCGTTTTGGAACGATCAAATTTCTCTTTACCCATGAGAAAGATTCCTCCTTAAATATGTTTACATATAGTAGATTTTTTTATTTAAAACAGACAGTTTGTACTGCCCATTTTAGATTACATGAAAATGTTGTTTCTTACAACCGAAGAGATTAAGCTCCAGTTGCTTTTTTGATGATTTCTTCAGAGATTGACTTAGGTACTTCTTCGTAGTGATCGAAGTGCATTGAGTAAGTACCGCGGCCTTGTGTACGAGAACGCAAGCTAGTTGCATAACCGAACATCTCAGCAAGTGGAACCATCGCTTTAACGATTTGTGCGTTACCACGAGCTTCCATACCTTCAACACGTCCACGACGAGAAGTTACGTCACCCATGATGTCACCCATGTACTCTTCAGGAACCGTTACTTCAACTTTCATAATCGGCTCTAGAATTGCAGGGTCACACTTTGCTTTTGCGTTCTTAAGTGCCATTGAACCGGCAATCTTAAACGCCATTTCGTTGGAGTCAACATCATGGTAAGATCCATCAACGATACGAGCTTTAAGGTCAAGTAATGGGAAACCAGCAAGCATTCCGTTTTTCATTGATTCTTCAATACCAGCTTGAACTGCAGGGATGTATTCACGAGGAACTGCCCCACCAACGATTTTGTTTTCAAATACGAATCCAGATCCTTCTTCACCTGGCTCGAATTCAACCCAAACGTGACCGTATTGTCCACGACCACCGGACTGACGAACGAATTTACCTTCAACTTTAGCAGCTTGGCGAATTGTTTCACGGTAAGCAACCTGAGGAGCACCCACGTTAGCTTCTACCTTGAATTCACGGCGCATACGGTCAACTAGGATATCAAGGTGAAGCTCACCCATACCTGCGATGATCGTTTGTCCAGTTTCTTCGTTTGTTTCAGTACGGAATGTTGGATCTTCTTCAGCAAGCTTAGCAAGCGCCATACCCATCTTGTCTTGGTCTGCTTTAGACTTCGGCTCGATAGATAGTGAGATAACTGGCTCTGGGAATACCATGGATTCTAAGATAACAAGGTTCTTTTCATCACAAAGTGTATCACCAGTTGTAGTGTCTTTAAGACCTACAGCAGCTGCGATATCTCCA
Organism: Bacillus sp. E(2018); assembly: GCF_005503015.1. Taxonomy (NCBI): domain Bacteria; kingdom Bacillati; phylum Bacillota; class Bacilli; order Caryophanales; family Bacillaceae; genus Bacillus; species Bacillus sp. E(2018). Next base: position 28,136 of record NZ_SCOL01000010.1, read on the forward strand.
GCGTATACGATTGAAATCTCTTCACGGGAGTTTGCGTGCATTTGAAGGATACGTCCAACACGCTCGCGCTTTCCTTTTGTAGAGTTCTGTACGTATGATCCAGAGTTCAATGTACCTGAGTACACACGGAAGAATGTTAACTTACCAACATAAGGGTCAGTCATAACTTTAAATGCAAGTGCAGAGAATGGTGCTTCGTCACTTGATTCACGAGTTACTTCTTCTTCAGAGTCAGGAAGTACACCTTTAATAGCTGGTACATCAACCGGCGATGGAAGGTAATCAAGAACAGCGTCAAGCATAAGCTGAACACCTTTGTTCTTAAATGCCGAACCACACATTACTGGGTAGAACTCAACGTTACAAGTTCCTTGACGGATACCTGCTTTAAGCTCTTCCTTCGTAATTTCTTCGCCTTCTAAGTACTTCATCATCATTTCTTCGTCTAGCTCAGCTACCGCTTCAATTAACTTGTTACGGTATTCTTCAGCCAACGGCATGTGCTCTTCAGGAATTTCACGAACTTCGATATCAGTACCAAGGTCGTTTCCGTAGAATACAGCGTTCATTTCAACTAAGTCGATGATTGCTTCGAATTGGTCTTCCGCACCGATCGGTAATTGGATCGGGTGAGCGTTAGCACCAAGGCGGTCATGAATCGTTTTTACGGAATATAAGAAATCCGCACCGATCTTGTCCATTTTGTTTACGAATACTACACGAGGTACCCCGTAAGTAGTCGCTTGACGCCAAACTGTTTCTGTTTGTGGTTCAACACCTGATTGAGCATCAAGTAATGCAACCGCTCCGTCTAATACACGTAATGAACGTTCTACTTCAACTGTAAAGTCTACGTGTCCTGGTGTATCAATGATGTTGACACGGTGACCTTTCCATTGAGCAGTAGTAGCAGCGGAAGTAATCGTGATTCCACGCTCTTGTTCCTGCTCCATCCAGTCCATTTGTGAAGCTCCTTCATGAGTTTCACCAATTTTGTGGATACGGCCAGTATAGTAAAGAACACGTTCAGTAGTCGTTGTTTTACCAGCATCGATGTGAGCCATGATACCGATATTACGAGTATTTTTTAAGGAGAATTCTCTAGCCATGAATTTCTCTCCTTCCCTTTTTAAAAGGAATTTTTATAGTGTTTTAGAGACAGTCCGAGAACTGTCTCTATGATTTTACCAGCGGTAGTGAGCAAACGCTTTGTTTGCTTCTGCCATTTTGTGCATATCTTCGCGCTTCTTAACTGAAGCACCAGTGTTATTAGCAGCATCCATGATCTCATACGCAAGACGTTCTTCCATTGTCTTTTCTCCGCGTAGACGAGAGTAGTTCGTTAGGTAACGAAGTCCTAGTGTTGTACGACGCTCTGGGCGAACTTCAACTGGTACTTGGTAGTTAGCTCCACCAACACGGCGAGCACGAACTTCAAGAACTGGCATGATATTTTTAAGAGCTTGTTCAAACACTTCCATAGGATCTTGGTTCGTACGTTCTTTAATAAGATCGAACGCATTGTACAAGATTGTTTGAGCTACCCCTCTCTTACCGTCAATCATAATTTTATTGATTAGACGAGTTACAAGCTTAGACTTGTAAATTGGATCAGGTAACACATCACGACGAGCAACAGGTCCTTTACGTGGCATGTGGTCCCCTCCTTTCTGATAGTTGTTTTAGTTTATTTTAAAAATATTACTTCTTAGCTTCCTTTGGACGCTTCGTTCCGTATTTAGAACGACCTTGCATACGGTTGTTAACACCAGCCGTATCAAGAGCACCACGAACGATGTGGTAACGTACCCCCGGTAAATCTTTTACACGTCCTCCACGGATAAGAACAACACTGTGCTCTTGAAGGTTGTGGCCAATACCAGGAATGTAAGCTGTAACTTCGATTCCGTTAGTTAGACGAACACGCGCATACTTACGAAGCGCCGAGTTCGGCTTCTTAGGAGTCATAGTACCAACACGTGTACAAACTCCACGCTTTTGCGGAGATGAAACGTTAGTTTGGGACTTTTTGAAGCTGTTGTAACCTTTGTTTAACGCAGGAGAGTCAGATTTCTTTGATTTAGAAACACGACCTTTGCGAACTAATTGGTTAATTGTAGGCATTTTGTATTTCCTCCTCTCTTTTTTCGTAATACCACCGACCCAGGTGGTTCATTTTAGGACAAAAGAAAGTTTTTGCGAGAGGAGCGATATTGATGCCCATCGCAAAAACATGAATTTTATCCTTTTATCGCAACAGTTGCGGCCCCGACATCTATACCGCATGCTTTTCCAAGCTTTTTCATGGAATCAACCTTTACGATCGGTACGTGCTTCTCTTCGGCAATCTGCAATACTTTGCTCGTTACTCGAAAATCTGCGTCTTCCGCAACGACCAGCTCTTTGACCTCGCCGTTCTGTAAAGCTTTGATTGTTTGCTTAGTACCTACGATAATTTCAGAAGCCTGTGTCACTTTTTCATAAGACATACGAATATCCTCCAAAGTAACAAATCTTAGGAGCACATCCGTAATCATATCACCGATGCGCTCCCGATGTCAACATTTCATTTATTAATCTTGAGAAACAAGTTCTGTAGGCAATTCTGCCTCTTCATTGTTCTCATCTTCAACTACTGGAGAGTTGATACCGATGTTTCTGTAACGGTTCATACCCGTTCCAGCTGGGATCAGCTTACCAATAATAACATTTTCCTTAAGTCCGAGTAATTCGTCACGCTTACCTTTGATGGCAGCATCTGTAAGAACTCGAGTTGTTTCTTGGAATGATGCAGCTGATAAGAATGATTCAGTCTCAAGAGATGCTTTTGTAATACCAAGAAGCACTGGACGACCTGTAGCAGGGGTTCCACCTTCAAGAAGTACACTGCGGTTAACATCCGTAAAGGCATGAATATCCATAAGTGCTCCTGGAAGTACTTGAGAATCACCAGAATCGATGATGCGCACTTTACGAAGCATCTGGCGAACCATAACTTCAACGTGCTTATCTCCGATTTCAACCCCTTGCATACGGTAAACTTTCTGAACCTCACGCAATAGGTATTCTTGTACGCCTTCTGCACCACGTACTTTAATTAACTCTTTAGGGTCGATCGAACCTTCCGTCAATACTTGACCGGCAGTTACCTTATCGCCTTCGACTGCTTTAATACGGGCACCGAAAGGAATCGTGTAAGATCTAGATTCAATTTCACCTTGAACGACTACTTCACGCTTATCTTTATTGTCGTTCACGCCAACAACCGTACCTTCAAGCTCAGAGATAACCGCTTGACCTTTCGGGTTACGCGCTTCAAACAATTCTTGGATACGCGGAAGACCTTGTGTGATATCGTCTCCTGCTACCCCACCTGTATGGAAGGTACGCATTGTAAGCTGTGTACCTGGCTCACCGATGGATTGAGCAGCGATAATTCCAACAGCTTCCCCAACTTCAACGTCGGAGCCTGTTGCAAGGTTGCGTCCGTAACATTTCTTACAAACACCGTGACGAGTGTCACAAGTAAATACAGAACGGATCGTTACTGCTTTCACGCCTACTTCTTCAATATGAGCGGCCATGTCTTCAGTGATCAGCTGATTAACGTCTGCAAGAAGTTCTTTTGTTTCAGGATGGTATACCTTTTTATAAGCAGTACGGCCGATCAAACGCTCATGAAGAGGCTCGATAACTTCGTTGCCTTCTTTAATAGCTGCAACTTCTAAGCCGCGGTCCGTTCCACAGTCATCTTCACGTACGATAACATCTTGAGCAACGTCAACCAAACGACGAGTAAGGTAACCTGAGTCAGCTGTTTTAAGGGCTGTATCGGCAAGACCTTTACGCGCTCCGTGAGTAGAGATAAAGTACTCGAGTACTGTTAGACCTTCACGGAAACTTGATTTGATTGGAAGCTCGATGATTTTACCAGCCGGGTTGGCCATCAGACCACGCATACCAGCTAACTGCGTAAAGTTAGATGCGTTACCACGGGCACCGGAGTCACTCATCATGAAGATTGGGTTTCGCTTATCAAGTGTACCCATCAATTTATTTTGGATTTCGTCTTTCGCCAAACTCCAAACATTTATTACACGCTCATAGCGCTCTTCTTCCGTGATCAAACCACGTCTGAATTGCTTTGTAACGTTAACTACTTTTTCTTCGGCTACAGCAAGAATCTCTTGCTTTTCAGGTAGTACAACGATATCGGATACACCGATCGTGATACCAGCGCGCGTAGAATATTTAAATCCTAAGTCCTTCATGCGGTCAAGCATCTTAGACGTTTCAGTAATCTTAAAGCGTTTGAATACTTCCGCGATAATCTTACCTAGAATCCCTTTCTTAAATGGAACAATTTCCTCATGCTTCTGGATTTCCTCTTTTACATTAGCAGCCGGATCTAAGAAGTACTTTTCAGGTGTTTCCACTTGAAGGTTCGTCGTAGTCGGTTCGTTAATGTAAGGGAATGACGGAGGCAGGATTTCGTTGAATAACAACTTACCTACTGTCGTCATAAGAAGCTTAGATTGCTGTTCATCTGTGAAAGTTTCTTTATTTAAGCTGGATACCGGTACTGCAATACGAGAATGCAAGTGCACGAATCCATTTTCATAAGCGATGATCGCTTCGTTGATGTCTTTAAATACAGACCCTTCACCAATAGCCCCTTCACGTTCAAGAGTCAGGTAATAGTTACCTAAAACCATATCCTGTGACGGTGTTACTACCGGCTTACCATCTTTCGGGTTCAAGATGTTTTGGGCAGCTAGCATTAAGATACGAGCCTCTGCTTGTGCTTCAGCAGATAGAGGAACGTGGACCGCCATTTGGTCACCGTCAAAGTCAGCGTTGTAAGCTGTACATACGAGCGGGTGAAGACGGATTGCACGGCCTTCTACAAGCGTTGGTTCGAATGCTTGGATACCAAGTCTGTGAAGTGTAGGTGCACGGTTTAGTAGAACCGGGTGTTCACGAATAACTTCTTCTAAAACATCCCAAACTTCTGGCTGAACGCGCTCTACTTTGCGTTTTGCACTCTTAATGTTGTGTGCAAGACCTTTTGATACTAGCTCTTTCATAACGAATGGTTTGAAGAGCTCAAGTGCCATCTCTTTAGGAAGACCACATTGGTACATCTTTAAGTTCGGACCTACTACGATAACCGAACGTCCAGAGTAGTCAACACGTTTACCTAGCAAGTTTTGACGGAAACGACCTTGTTTCCCTTTCAACATGTGTGAAAGTGATTTTAACGGACGATTTCCTGGTCCAGTAACCGGACGGCCACGACGACCATTATCGATTAATGCATCAACTGCTTCTTGAAGCATACGTTTTTCATTTTGAACGATAATATTTGGAGCACCTAGGTCTAATAGACGCTTCAGACGGTTATTACGGTTGATAACACGACGGTAAAGGTCGTTAAGGTCAGATGTGGCAAAACGTCCACCATCAAGCTGAACCATCGGACGCAATTCCGGCGGAATAACCGGAAGTACTTCTAGAATCATCCAATCGGCATGGTTGCCAGAGTGACGGAAAGCTTCTAGTACTTCTAAACGCTTAATCGCACGCGTACGGCGTTGGCCTTGTGCGGTTTTAAGCTCTTCTTTCAACATCTCAACTTCTTTTTCAGCATCGATGTCTTCTAAAAGACGTTTGATCGCTTCTGCACCCATTTGTGCAGTGAAACCTTTACCATACTTTTCACGGTATGTGCGGTATTCCTTTTCTGAAAGCAGCTGTTTCTTCTCAAGAGGAGTATCTCCTGTATCAGTAACAACGTATGAAGCAAAGTAAATTACTTCTTCTAATGCTCTTGGAGACATATCCAAAACAAGACCCATACGGCTTGGGATACCCTTGAAGTACCAAATGTGAGATACAGGAGCAGCAAGCTCGATGTGACCCATACGGTCACGTCGAACTTTAGCTCTTGTTACTTCAACACCACAACGGTCACAAACCACGCCTTTATAACGGACGCGCTTATACTTTCCGCAATGACATTCCCAGTCTTTTGTAGGACCGAAAATTCTTTCACAGAACAAGCCGTCTTTTTCAGGCTTAAGTGTACGGTAGTTGATTGTTTCAGGTTTTTTTACTTCCCCTCTTGACCACGACCGGATTTTGTCCGGTGAAGCAAGACCAATTTTCATATATTCAAAATTATTTACGTCTATCAAGGAGCGTACCTCCCTTTTGATATCCTGTTTTAGTCATTCGAAGTGTAAGACTCAAGATTTAGATTTAATTTCTCGCTTGCCTGATCGTCTTCATCATCAAGCTCTCTCATTTCAATTTCCTTGTCATCTCCAGAACAGATCTTAACGTCCATTCCAAGAGATTGAAGTTCTTTGATCAATACTTTAAACGATTCTGGAACACCTGGTTCAGGAACGTTTTCACCTTTAACGATGGCTTCATACGTTTTCACACGACCGACAACATCATCGGATTTAACTGTAAGAATTTCCTGTAGTGTGTAAGCCGCGCCATATGCTTCAAGCGCCCAAACTTCCATCTCACCGAAACGCTGACCTCCAAATTGAGCTTTACCACCAAGAGGCTGTTGTGTAACAAGTGAGTAAGGTCCAGTTGAACGAGCATGTAGCTTGTCATCAACCATGTGAGCCAGTTTGATCATATACATAACCCCAACTGATACACGGTTATCAAACGCAGCACCTGTACGTCCATCATAAAGTACCGTTTTACCATCGCGAGCCATTCCGGCTTCTTCGATGGTAGACCAAACATCTTCCTCACGCGCTCCATCGAATACCGGTGTAGCGACATGAATGCCTAGCTGACGAGCAGCCATTCCAAGGTGAAGCTCCAATACCTGCCCGATGTTCATACGAGAAGGTACCCCTAGTGGGTTTAACATGATGTCAACTGGTGTTCCATCTGGAAGATAAGGCATATCTTCTTCAGGCATAATTTTAGAAATTACACCCTTGTTTCCGTGACGGCCGGCCATCTTATCTCCTTCATGAATCTTACGTTTTTGCACGATATATGCACGAACGAGTTGATTCACACCTGGAGGTAGTTCATCGCCATCTTCACGGTTAAACACTTTAACGTCAAGGATGATTCCATCTCCACCGTGAGGTACACGCAATGATGTATCGCGGACTTCACGAGCTTTTTCACCGAAGATCGCATGTAATAGACGTTCTTCAGCTGTAAGTTCAGTTACACCCTTAGGCGTTACTTTACCAACTAAGATATCTCCATCTTTAACTTCTGCACCAACACGAATGATTCCGCGTTCGTCCAGGTTGCGCAATGCATCTTCTCCGACGTTAGGAATATCACGAGTGATTTCTTCCGGTCCAAGTTTTGTATCACGCGCTTCTGATTCATATTCTTCAATATGAATCGAAGTATAAACGTCGTCTTTAACGAGACGCTCACTCATGATAACAGCATCCTCGTAGTTGTAACCTTCCCAAGTCATGAAGGCAACAAGAACGTTACGACCTAAAGCAAGTTCACCGACTTCCATTGAAGGGCCATCCGCTAAGATTTCCCCTTTCGTCACGCGGTTACCAGTGCTTACGATCGGACGCTGGTTATAACACGTTCCTTGGTTGGAACGAATAAATTTAAGCATGTTGTAAGTGTCAAGGTCGCCTGAAACTTCCTTGCCATCTACTTCTTTAATGCGGCGTACTTGAACTTGTTTTGCAGTAACGCGTTCGACAATTCCTTCGTGCTTACAGATAACTGCAGCTCCGGAGTCTTTTGCTGAAACGTGCTCCATTCCTGTACCAACGATCGGTGATTCAGGAACAAGTAGAGGTACAGCCTGACGTTGCATGTTCGCTCCCATTAGGGCACGGTTGGAGTCATCATTCTCTAAGAACGGAATACAAGCTGTCGCAGCAGATACTACCTGTTTCGGCGATACATCCATATAATCGATGCGTTCGCGTTTAACAACCGTGTTATCACCACGGAAACGTGCGATTACGTCTTCGTTCATGAACTCTCCGTTATCACCTAAGATAGAGTTCGCCTGTGCAACTACGTATAAATCTTCTTCATCAGCAGTCAAGTAATCAATACGGCTCGTTACACGACCTGTTTCCGGATCAACCCGACGGTATGGTGTTTCGATAAATCCATATTGGTTCACTTTTGCATAAGAAGAAAGTGAGTTAATCAAACCGATGTTCGGACCCTCTGGCGTCTCAATCGGACACATACGACCGTAGTGAGAGTAGTGAACGTCACGAACTTCAAAGCCTGCACGTTCACGTGTAAGACCACCTGGCCCTAGTGCAGATAGACGACGTTTGTGCGTCAATTCTGCTAGTGGATTCGTTTGATCCATGAACTGTGAAAGCTGAGAGCTTCCGAAGAACTCTTTAATAGATGCGATAACAGGACGAATATTGATCAATGCTTGAGGTGTGATCGCGTTTGTGTCTTGGATCGACATACGCTCACGCACAACACGTTCCATTCTGGAAAGTCCGATTCTGAATTGGTTTTGAAGAAGCTCACCAACAGAACGCAGACGACGGTTTCCAAGATGGTCAATATCATCTGTCGTACCTACTTGATGCAACAAGTTGAAGAAGTAGTTGATAGAAGCAATAATGTCAGAAACCGTGATGTTTTTAATTTCTTTATCAACAAGTCCGTTTCCAATAACATTAATGATTCTTTCACCCTCTTGATCATCAGGCGCATAGATTTTGATAGATTGAAGAGCGATATCTTGATCTTCAGCCACTCCTCCTGCTGGTGTTACGGTTTTAAAGCCTACACCACTCTCAAGAGCAGGGATAATCTTATCTAGCGTTCTACGGTCAAGAAGCGTACCTTCTTCAGCGATCACTTCACCAGTTTCAGCATCAACAAGCGTTTCAGCTAGTTTCTGGTTGAAGAGACGATTCTTTATATGAAGCTTTTTATTGATTTTGTAGCGTCCAACATTAGCTAAGTCATAGCGTTTAGGATCAAAGAACCTAGAATCTAATAAACTTTTTGCATTATCTACTGTTGGAGGCTCTCCCGGACGAAGACGCTCATAGATTTCGAGAAGGGCTTTTTCCGTTCCTTCTGTATTATCCTTATCTAGCGTGTTGCGAAGATACTCATCTTCTCCAAGCAAATCAATGATTTCTTGATCAGACCCAAACCCTAAAGCACGAAGCAATACGGTAATAGGGATTTTTCTTGTGCGGTCAATACGCACATAAACTACGTCCTTAGCATCTGTTTCGAACTCCAGCCAAGCACCGCGGTTTGGAATGACAGTAGCGGTAAAACCTTTTTTACCGTTTTTGTCGATTTTCTCGCTATAGTAAACACTTGGTGAACGAACGAGCTGTGATACAATTACACGCTCTGCCCCGTTGATCACAAAGGTTCCCGTATCTGTCATTAACGGGAAATCTCCCATAAATACTTCCTGCTCTTTTACTTCGCCCGTCTCTTTATTGATCAGACGCACTTTCACACGAAGCGGAGCAGCGTAAGTAACATCGCGCTCTTTTGATTCATCTACAGGATACTTCGGCTCACCTAAGTTATAATCAATAAACTCTAAAACGAGGTTCCCTGTAAAATCTTCAATCGGCGAAATGTCTCGGAACATTTCACGTAACCCCTCATCAAGAAACCATTGATAGGAAGCGGTTTGAATTTCAATTAAGTTTGGTAATTCAAGCACTTCGCTAATCCTTGCATAACTTCTTCGTTGGCGGTGGCGTCCAAACTGAACTAGTTGACCTGTCAACTGCTTCACCCCTCAAATCCAGCGTTTTTTTCGTGTATCATATTTCTATCTAACATTCTATTAAGAAGGTTAGAAAACAAAAAGAAAAAGGGTTTCATATTTTTAAAACCGCAGTTTTCCTATTTTGATAAAAGCTATTATATAATTTTGTCCAACTTTTTCGCATTCTATACGTCTAAACATGAGTAAAAAACGTTGATTTATCAACGTTTTTTCGCTTACCACGAAAAATAAGCAGCAAAATGCGAATCCATTGGCATTTTATAATACTAACATACGGAATTTATCAAGTCAAACTTTTATTGCACGTAAAATATAGTAGCCTTTTTTCTTCGCTACCGTTTCAACTTGACCGAATAATTGTTCCATTTTATCCATAGCAGATGGTGCACCTTGTTTCTTTTGAATGACTACCCACAACTCGCCACCAACGCAAAGTTTGTGATAAGCTTCTTCAAAGATTTGATGAACGACTGTCTTACCTGCACGAATCGGAGGATTTGTGATAACAGCAGCAAACTCTTCATCTTTCACTTCCGCAAATAAGTAACTTTTATAGATCTTAACGTTACTCACCTTGTTCTTATCTGCATTCAGCTTAGCAAGCTCAACTGCTCTTTCATTGATATCCACCATTTGAACAACACGATCTTGTTCCGCTCTAGCAAGCGAAAGTCCAATCGGTCCGTATCCGCATCCTACATCTATATAATCACCATGTACTTCTGGAGGTACAAAGGACTCTATTAAAACACGACTGCCAAAATCTACTTCTTTCTTTGAAAAGACACCAGCATCTGTCGTAAAACGAAATTTTTCGCCGTTTAATGCAAAATCCCATGTTTCTCTTTTGCTTTCTGTACCAGGTGTTTCAGAGTAATAATGGTTTTTCATTGTTTTAAAACTCTCCTTACCTTCTGATAAAGACAGTATTCCCGTTCCGAAATTCTTTAACGGTCTATCTGCAATGCTTTTACAATGTCGCCTTTGAAAGTAGTTGATTTCCGTTTCAGTTGCTCGCTTTCCGCAGGGCAAGCGCTGAGCCACATTCGTACGTTTCACGTATAAGTGTCTCACCTGCCCGCCTGTCCTGCAGGAGTCTCGCACCTTCCACTTCAATCAACTGTTCAAAGAAGAGACAAGATTAGAAGCTGCTAATTTAGAATGAATTTATTCTAAAAAGATTAAGCGAAACAAACAAAAAGGTCCGCCATCGGGCGAACCTTTTCTTTTGAATTACTTAACTTCAACAGAAGCTCCAACTTCTTCAAGTTTAGCTTTGATTTCTTCAGCTTCGTCTTTAGATACGCCTTCTTTAACTGGCTTAGGAGCACCGTCAACAAGTTCTTTCGCTTCTTTAAGGCCAAGACCTGTAAGTTCACGAACAACTTTGATAACTTTAATTTTTGAAGCTCCACCGCTTGCAAGAATTACGTCGAATTCAGTTTGTTCAGCAGCAGCGTCTCCACCAGCAGCTCCACCAGCTACAGCTACAGGAGCAGCAGCAGTTACACCAAACTCTTCTTCGATTGCTTTTACTAGGTCGTTAAGCTCTAAAACAGTCATTGTTTTTAAGCTTTCAATGATTTGCTCTTTAGACATTATAATTTCCTCCTTATGGAATGTAAGTTATTGGTTGAAGATAAGACTTATGCGCCTTGTTCTTCTTTTTGTTCTGCAACAGCTTTAGTAGCCAACGCAAAGTTGCGGATAGGTGCTTGAAGCACGCTGAGTACCATAGAAAGAAGACCTTCTCTTGATGGAAGTTCAGCAAGAGCTTTCACTTCTTCTAGAGACGCGATACGTCCTTCGATTACACCAGCTTTGATCTCAAGCGCTTCGTGTTTCTTAGCGAAGTCGTTAAGAATCTTAGCAGGAGCTACAACATCTTCATTCGAGAATGCGATCGCTGTAGGACCAGTTAAGTGTTCTGATAGGTTAAGATCGTTTTCTTCAGCGGCGCGAACTACCATTGAGTTTTTGTAAACTTTAAACTCGATGCCAGCATCACGTAAAGATTTACGAAGTTCAGTAACCTCAGAAACAGTAAGACCACGGTAGTCAACAAGAATTGTTGATTGGCTATTTTTGATTTTCTCAGAAATAGTGGATACTAACTGCTTTTTTGTTTCTAAAATGCTGCTCATTATTACACCTCCTGTAAAATGATTGCATCACCGCAGGTTTTGTCCAAAAACAAAGCCTCCATGTCGAGACATGGAGGCGTGAGTATCTAAAGTCATAAGTAATTAACTAATGAGCTTACGATGCTTCACCTCGGCAGGAAGATTTAAGCCAGTTGGCTCCTGCTGTCTACGGCATTCATCTGATGCGTTTGTGTTTAACAGTATATAATATAACGGGTCGAAACCCGTTTGTCAACTATCGTTTTACAGCAAATGAAGATGGATTAACTTTGATCCCAGGTCCCATAGTTGAAGAAACAGCTACGTTCTTCATGTAAGTTCCCTTTGCAGCTGCAGGCTTAACTTTCAACAATGTTTCGATGATCGTGTTAAGGTTTTCTGCAAGCTTCTCAGCTTCGAAAGATACTTTACCGATTGGAACGTGAACGTTACCAGTCTTGTCGACACGGTATTCTACTTTACCAGCTTTGATTTCGTTAATCGCTTTTTCAACTTCAAATGTAACTGTTCCTGTTTTAGGGTTAGGCATTAATCCTTTTGGCCCTAGAACACGTCCAAGTTTACCAACTTCAGCCATCATGTCCGGAGTAGCAACGATTACGTCGAACTCGAACCAACCTTGTTGGATTTTGTTGATGTAGTCAGAATCGCCAACGTGATCTGCTCCAGCAGCTTCAGCTTCTTTTGCTTTTTCACCTTTTGCGAATACTAATACACGTTGAGTCTTACCAGTTCCGTTTGGAAGCACTACTGCTCCACGAACTTGTTGGTCAGCTTTCTTCGTGTCTACACCTAAACGAACTGCAACTTCTACAGACTCGTCAAATTTTGCAGGAGCAGCTTTTTTAACAAGCTCAATCGCTTCTGCAGCGTCATATGCTTTTGTGCGGTCTACTAATTTAGCCGCTTCTTGGTACTTCTTACCTTTGTTTGCCATTGTATTGTCCTCCTTATGTGGTTTAGCGGATATTCCTCCCACTTATTGCACTAAAAGATCAAGTGCAATTACACGCATTGCATGAATAAAGGTTGCGAACCGTTTGACGGGCAGGATATCAATCCATTTACTCGCAACCTAATAGACATCAAACACAGGGATTAGTCTTCGATAACAATTCCCATGCTGCGTGCAGTACCTTCAACCATACGCATTGCAGCTTCAACGCTAGCAGCGTTTAGGTCAGGCATTTTTGATTCTGCGATTTCGCGAACTTTATCACGCTTTACAGTCGCAACTTTTTTCTTGTTCGGCTCACCAGAACCTGACTCGATTCCTGCAGCTTTCTTTAAAAGAACAGCAGCCGGAGGAGTTTTAGTGATGAATGTAAATGAACGGTCTTCGAAAACCGTGATTTCTACCGGAATGATTAAACCAGCTTGATCAGCAGTACGAGCGTTGAATTCTTTACAGAATCCCATGATGTTTACCCCAGCTTGTCCTAGTGCAGGTCCAACTGGCGGTGCCGGGTTTGCTTTACCAGCAGGGATTTGCAATTTTACCATCTTAATAACCTTTTTAGCCACGCGACACACCTCCTTAAGTCCGTGATGTGGTATTATGGGCCGAAACCCTCCCACTCAAAAATACGCTTCCCCTCCTAAAAGAGAGGAAGCAGTTGATTAGTAATATCAAACATAAAAAATTCTATCACCTTTTTGAAGTGATTACAAGTCTTTTTCCATTATAACTTGCTAACTTGGGTAAACTCAAGTTCAACTGGTGTTTCACGGCCAAACATGTTGACGTGAACTTTCAGCTTCTGTTTTGTTGCGTCGATCTCTTCGATCGTACCAACAAAGTCAGCAAAAGGACCTTCTTTTACTTTTACAGATTCCTTGATTTCGAAATCAACTTCAACACGCGGAGCTTCCATACCCATACCTTTAAGAATATGATCTACTTCCTCAGGCAAAAGTGCCGTTGGTTTCGAGCCCGCTCCAGCAGAACCGACAAATCCTGTTACCCCGGGTGTATTACGTACAACATACCAAGAATCATCAGTCATGATCATCTCTGTTAATACATAACCAGGGAAAACTTTCTTCATGCTTGTTTTTGTCTTACCGTTCTTTGTTTCGGTCTCTTCTTCTACAGGTACAAGTACACGGAAAATCTTATCTGTCATCCCCATAGATTCCAAACGCTTTTCCAAGTTTGCTTTTACTTTGTTTTCATAACCTGAATAGGTATGAACTACGTACCAATTTTTTTCCATACGATGGGACCCGTGTCCTTTCCCTCCTAAAATGGATATACTCTAGCATTCTATCCAAAAGAAGCTATATCTAATCTACCCTAAAATAAGCTCAACTAATTGTGAAATCCCTAGATCCACAACCCAGAAGAACAAAGCCATAATCACTACAGTTGACAGTACAATCCCCGTATAGCGAAATAATTCTTTTCGCGAAGGCCAGCTTACACGCTTCATCTCCTTATTTACATCGGAAAGAAACTTTGCTGGTGATTTTTTTGTCTTTTCTGCAACATCCGCCATCTTCATAAACCCCCATGCCTTTTGATCAATTAACATTTATAAAAAAAGCTTGTTTCGCTTACTTCGTTTCCTGGTGAATGGTATGAGCATTGCAGTAGCTGCAAAACTTTTTAACCTCGACTCGTTCAGGATTGTTTTGCTGGTTCTTCATCGTTGTATAATTTCGTTTTGAGCATTGTTTACAGGCTAAAAAAACTTTTTTTCTCATGCTAAATAAACACCTTTCGTGCGACAAAGCCACTCATCCACGTTACAATGTTACTTTTAAAACCTTAACATAGGGGTATACGCTTGTCAATAAAGGGAAAATGGAGGTATGAGTTGACTCTGAAGTCTTTAAAAAGTTGTTGATTTCCGTTACAGAGGCTTCGCTTTCCGCGGGGCAGGCGGTGAGCCCCTTGCCGCTTTGCGCCTTTAAGGGACTCACCTGACCGCTTGTCCCGCAGGAGTCTCGCATCTTTCACTTCAATCAACTTGCAAGAAGCAATTGAGAAAACAAAAACAGCCATTAACCTTAACTTCTAATATGAACCAAAAGAAAAAGAACAGGAACAATCCCTGCTCTTAAGATGATATTTCTCTTAGTTCTAAATAACGCTCTAATTTACGTTTCACTCGCTGAAGCGCGTTGTCGATCGACTTCACGTGTCTGTCGAGATCCACTGAGATTTCCTGGTACGATCTTCCGTCAAGATACAGCATCAGAACTTTACGTTCCAGGTCACTTAATATTTCTCCCATCTTTACTTCAATATCATCAAATTCTTCTTGATTGATAATCAGTTCTTCCGGATCAGTGACTTTTGTACCGCATATTACATCCATTAGTGTACGGTCGGACTCCTCATCATAGATCGGCTTGTCCAACGACACGTAAGAATTTAACGGAATGTGCTTTTGTCTAGTTGCCGTTTTGATAGCGGTAATCATTTGCCTTGTTATACATAGTTCGGCAAAAGCTTTAAAGGATGACAGCTTGTCCTCTTTAAAATCGCGAATGGCTTTGTACAGCCCGATCATGCCTTCTTGAATGATATCTTCACGGTCTGCACCGATCAAAAAGTATGATCTTGCTTTCGCTCGAACAAAGTTTTTATATTTGTTGATCAAATATTCAAGTGCTGCGCTGTCCCCCTCATGAACCAGTTCCACAAGGCTTTCATCTTCCATGAGCTCGTAATCGCTTACTGACCGTTCCTTGAGATCTATGTTCACGACAAATCCCCCCACCAGGTTTTTACCGGCAAAATATAGCAATATTATAGCTCATAGTTCACAAAAGCGTCAAGATTCCTTATTTTTGCCCTCTTCTCCATCTTTCAAATATTTCGGCAATTTCGTCTGAAAGAAGGATAGAGGAGGAGGTTTGCTTCCTTTTCCGCTCGCCAACGGACACATGGATATGCTTTTCTATCTCATCCATCTCATTCTTTAATTCTCTCGCAGATTTTCGTAATGCACCCTTACCAAAAATCTGCCACTGCTCCGTTGAATCTGAAGTTGCTACGTATATTCGCGTATCGATTGATTTTAACTCACCGACTAGACGTTCGATCCGTTCATCTGCCGTTTCGTTCTCTCTTGTAAAAATGACTTCAACGCGGTGGTTTTTCGTTTTTTTCTCTGTACCAGGTGTGAGGTGGGCATCAAATACAACGATCACTTGATACCCAGTCGTTCCCTGGTATTCTGCCATATATTCGATCAGCAGGTCTCTTGCTTTGGCAAAATCCGATGTTTTTAAGCTCCGTAGTTCGGGCCAGGCGCCAATGATGTTGTAGCCATCAACAATCAAATAGTGGCGAGTTTTCATTTTCGCGCTTCTAACGGATTGCGGTTACGGTACACTTCATACATCAAAAGACTAGCGGCAACGGATGCATTAAGCGAGGTAACCTTCCCTTTCATCGGAAGCTGAACAAGAAAATCGCACGTTTCTGATACGAGTCTTCCCATCCCTTTTCCTTCGCTTCCGATCACAAGACCTAATGGCATGTCCCATTTCGCTTGTCTGTAGTCATCTTTTCCTTTCATGTCAGCGCCGGCAAACCACATACCGCGGTCTCTTAACTCTTTCATCGTTTGGACAAGATTCGTTACACGGACAACAGGAATGTACTCAATCGCACCTGTTGAAGCTTTTGCTACAGTAGCTGTTAATCCTACTGAACGTCTTTTCGGAATGATGATGCCATGTGCACCGACTGCATCAGCCGTACGCATGATCGAACCTAGATTATGAGGATCTTCAAGCTCGTCCAATAAAATAAAGAACGGTTCTTCTCCACGCTCTTCGGCAATTTTAAATAAATCATCAATATCTGCGTAAGAGTAGGCTGCAACACCTGCGATTACACCTTGGTGATTGCCTCCTCCGCTTAATGAATCGAGCTTTTGCTTTGGTACATATTGCACAAGGACATTTTGTTTTTTCGCCATAGAGACGATCGTACTTACAGGTCCTTTTTGAGATCCTTCACCTACGAAAATTTTATTAATATCACGGCCGGAGCGCAGTACTTCCATAACCGGATTTCGGCCAATGATCAGTTCTTGTTCTTTTTGTTCTTTTGCTTCACTCATCTTTAGACCTCCCCCTTTTTATTTTCTGATAACACATATTCCATCATGTTCGTTAGACGTTCATGCTTATTCAACAGATAAAGATAACCGATGATTGCTTCAAAGCTTGTTGCATGTCGATACGTTTGAACATCCGTATTTTTCGGAACGGTTCCTTGGTTCGCATTGCGGCCACGCTTAATAACAGCGACCTCTTCTTCTGTAAAATAGTTTTCTTCAAGCAGCTGAACGACCATGCTCGCTTGCGCTTTTGCTGAAACAAACTTTGTTGCAGATACGTGGAGCTTATTCGGCTTCACCTGTCCATTACGGATTAGGTGTTCACGCACGAACTGCTCCATCACCGCATCTCCCATATAAGCAAGCGTGGTTCCGTTCAGTTGTTTAATATCTGAGTCCGTTATCTTCATTTACTTATCTCTTTTCCACCGAACACCTTGTGCGGTATCTTCCAAAATAATGTTCTGTTCTTTTAACTGATCACGAATTTCGTCAGCACGAGCAAAGTTCTTTTCTTTACGCGCTTGATTACGTTCTTGAATAAGAGCATCAATCTCTTCGTCTAACAATTCTTCTTCTTTATGAAGAGTGAGTCCAAGCACACCCGCAAGCTCATCGAACAGAGCGATGAACTCTGTAATAACAGCTTTAGAAGTGTTCTTCTCTTGCAGATATACGTTCGCTTCTCTCGAAAAATCAAAAAGATGAGAGATCGCGTTCGCCGTGTTAAAATCATCATCCATATCCGTGATGAATTTCTCTCTAGTCTCTTTAACAAGCTGAGTCCATTTTTCTGTATCTACAGATAGGTCTGCCGATACACTCAAGCGGTGTTTCAAGTTTTCATAAGACGTACGGATTCTATTCAATCCTGCCTCCGCCGCTTCTAACAACTCTTGACTGAAGTTGATCGGATTGCGGTAGTGTACGGCCAGCATAAAGAATCGGATAACTTGCGGATCCTGCTGTTGTACAAGGTCATGAACCAGTACGAAGTTCCCAAGTGATTTGGACATTTTTTCGTTATCAATATTAATATACCCATTATGCATCCAATACTTAGCCATCGGAGCTTCATTTAATGCTTCCGATTGTGCGATCTCATTCTCATGATGCGGAAAAGCTAGATCCTGACCGCCGCCATGAATGTCGATCGAATCACCTAAGTATTTTTTCGCCATCGCCGAGCATTCGATATGCCAGCCAGGGCGACCTTTCCCCCAAGGGCTCTCCCAATAGATCTCTCCATCTTTCGCCGCTTTCCATAGCGCAAAATCAAGAGGATCTTCTTTTTTCTCTCCTACTTCGATTCTCGCTCCAGATCTTAAGTCATCGATCGATTGATGAGATAGCTTACCATAGCCATTGAACGAACGCGTTTTAAAATAAACATCTCCAGCTGCTTCATAAGCAAAACCTTTTTTGATGAGATTCTCGATAAAATCAATGATTTCAGGCATCGTTTCTGTTACACGCGGGTGTGCGTCTGCTTTTTGTACGCCTAATGCACAAGTATCCTCGTGATAGGCATTTATGAACTTCTCAGCGATCGTCGGAACATCGCTTCCCATCTCGTTAGCCGCTTTGATGAGCTTATCATCAACATCCGTAAAATTGGAGATGAACTGTACATCATAATCTCTATATTCCAAGTACTTTCTCACTGTGTCGAAAACAATAGCCGGTCTTGCATTACCGATATGGATATAGTTATATACAGTCGGTCCGCACACATACATCTTTACTTTTCCTTCTTCTAACGGAACGAAAGTCTCTTTTTGACGTGTCATCGTATTATAGATTTTAATACCCATCTATACTTCACTCCCTTTTTTCAATGTTTCCAGTTTTTCACGCATTCGTTTCATCTCGTTATGCATTTCTCTAAATTTATCAGCTACTGGGTCAGGCAGATCGCGATGATCAAGTTCGCATCCAACTTTAATGCCATCTTTAATAACGACTCTTCCTGGAATTCCAACTACGGTAGCATCCGGCGGAACATGTTGAAGAACAACTGATCCTGCCCCCACTTTTGAATTTTTACCGATCGTAATATTCCCTAACACCTTGGCTCCTGTAGCAACAAGAACGTGATCTTCAAGTGTGGGATGCCTCTTACCTTTTTCTTTTCCGGTACCTCCGAGTGTAACGCCCTGGTAGAGCGTGACATCATTGCCGATGATACACGTTTCGCCGATCACCACACCCATTCCGTGATCTATAAAAAAGCGTCGGCCGATCTGTGCGCCAGGGTGTATTTCAATGCCGGTGAAAAAGCGGCTGATCTGCGAGATCAAGCGGGCTAAAAACAGCCAGTTTCGTTTGAATAACTTATGTGCTAATCTATGGGCCCAAACCGCATGTAGTCCAGAGTATGTTAAGAATACTTCGAATGAACTTCTAGCCGCTGGGTCTTTCTCAAAAACAACCTGAATGTCTTCTTTCATGGCTGAAAACATGTTCTCCAACCTCCTTGCCTTTTTATATAAGAGACTTGCCTGTTACGCGTGATGTCTCAAGCATTTTTTATTTCTTCATCGAAAGTTGATTGGAGTGTAAGGTGCGAGACTCCTGGGGGATCAGCGGGACAGGTGAGACTCTTAACAGCGCATAGCGCTAAGAGGCTCACCGCACGCCCCCCGGAAAGCGAGCATCCTGAAACGGAAATCA
>NZ_SCOL01000011.1 GCF_005503015.1 Bacillus sp. E(2018)
GCGATTCCCAGGGTTTATGAGCGATTCCCAGGGTTTATGAGCGATTCCCAGGGTTTATGAGCGATTCCCAGGGTTTATGAGCGATTCCCAGGGTTTATGAGCGATTCCCAGGGATTATGAGCAATTCCCAAATCAGTCGTACTTAACCTCAGTCCCATGCGTCCAGTCGGCTTCACCGCGTTTCATGCCGCCTCTTGCTTCAATCTCTTTAATGATCTCGCGGTGCATGCTTGTGCCTTCTTCGTTCAAATAAGGGGCCATCTGCTGCAAAGAGTGATGAAAATAAGCGAGTTCTGCATCCTTCCAATCGGTCTTGCTCGTCATACTTAATTCTGTCATATCTCTACCTACATACATTTGCTGTCCCTCCTTAAATTAGTGTAATCATTCATTTATCCCCCATATTTAAAGGTTTTAATACTGGAAAAATATATTATAAATATTACTTATAAAATTTGATTAGCCCGGGTAAATTATATTTCGTGGAGGTGAAAAACATGGACAAACAACAAAAACAACAACAACAAGCTCGTCAAAAGCAACAAAACGCTCAACAACAAGCTGGTCAATCTTACGGGACTGAATTTGCTAGCGAAACTAACGCTCAAGAAGTTCGCCAACAAAACCAACAGTCTCAACAAGGTAAAAACCAACAACAAAAATAACCTCTATCCAGGAATGCTCCCTAATGACTAGGGAGCATTTTTTGGTGTTTCTTCATTTTTTATCTAACATTCACATGAAGTACATACGTTTTCTAAACAAGACCGATGGGAATACTAGTGACGAGTGGAATTATTTGAAAAAAGGCGCTTTTATGAAAAAAACAGGGACAAGTACATTTCCAAACTATTCTTAAAACGATATAATAAAGAAGAGAAAAAAAGCGTGTGTAATGAAAGAAAGTAATGATCGGGAATCAAAACATTGAAAAAAATGAAGAACGAGGTTTATTAATGGAGCTGGTGAATTACCGACAATTGGTTAAAGAGGAAGGAGAATTAACAATTTAATAGGTAACATTAGCTTCCGGAACTCGGGCAGAAAGGAGAGAGAGATGAGTTTTCCTGCAACCGGAAGTATAATCAATATTCAAAGCTATAAGCATAACGGTTATCTTCATAGAAATTGGGAAGATACGGTTATTTTGAAAGGGACTCCTAGTCAGGTGATTTGCGGTAACGACCGGATTCTTGTTACTGAATCTGACGGGCGTCAATGGCGCACGAGGGAACCGGCCATTTGCTATTTTAACGCGAAGCAATGGTTTAACGTGATCGGAATGATACGAGAAGACGGGATTTATTACTATTGCAACCTAGGCTCACCATTCATGTGGGACAAGGAAGCCTTGAAGTATATTGATTATGATCTTGATATAAAGGTATTTCCAGACGGAACTTATATCTTATTGGATGAAGATGAATATGAGCTGCACAAAAGAATGATGAGGTATCCGAGTCAGCTCGATACGATTATAAAGAAGAACCTTCAAGAATTAATCTTGATGGTCACACAAAAAAAGGGTCCGTTCGAACCTGGATTTGTGGAACAATGGTACGAAAGATATTTAGAATTCCGATAAAAAGGAAAACCTGTTGAAGAGTCAACAGGTTATCCTTTTTTTATCTTTGGTTAACTTGGCGCTTTGCCAAGTTTTCTTTTTATGAAGGAAAGAATGGTGAAAATGAAATGGATAGTATTAAACGTTATTTGAAATTTGTAAAACCATACAAGTGGCAAATTTTCTGGACGATTTTAATCGGGTTAGCTAAATTTGGAATCCCGTTGTTAACACCACTGATTTTAAAATATGTAGTGGATGATATCATTCAAGTCTCGTTGCCGGTAGATGAAAAACTAAACAAACTTTATTGGCTCATGGGTGGAGCTGCCCTCATATTCGTTGTGCTGCGTCCACCAATTGAATACTGGAGACAATATTATGCACAATGGGTAGGAACAAAGGTTTTATATGACATTCGTGATAAGATGTTTGATCATATTCAGCGCTTAAGTCTCCGTTTTTATTCCAACAACAAATCCGGTGAAGTGATTTCGAGAGTCATTCATGATGTTGAGCAAACCAAAACGTTTGTCATCACGGGTCTAATGAATGTATGGCTAGATATGGCGACGATTATTATTGCCGCGGCCATCATGTTCTCTATGGATTTCTGGCTGACTGTCGTTGCCCTATCCATGCTGCCAGTCTACGGATTCTCGGTAAAATTCTTTTATGCTCGACTTCGTCAACTAACGAAAGACCGTTCACAAGCTCTTGCTGAAGTACAAGGCCACCTGCATGAACGCGTTCAAGGTATGTCAGTGATCCGCAGTTTTGCACTCGAAGATCACGAGCAGGTTCAGTTTGATAAACGAAACCGAAATTTTTTAGACCGTGCAATGGATCACACAAAATGGAACGCGAAAACTTTTTCGGTCGTAAATACCGTAACCGATATTGCACCGCTACTTGTTATTGGGTTTGCAGCCTATCAAGGCATTCAAGGAAACATTACGATTGGAGCGCTAGTTGCCTTTGTTGCGTATATGGATAGACTATACAATCCACTGAGACGATTAGTGAATTCATCTACTACCCTGACACAATCGATCGCTTCTATGGATCGGATGTTTGAGTTCTTAGATGAGTCATATGATATTGAAGACTCTCCTCATGCTAAACCGTTAAAATCGGTAAAAGGAAAGCTTGATTTCGAAAATGTTTCGTTTACTTACAACGAGCATGAAGCGGATGTGTTACATAATATTTCCTTATCGGTTGAAGCGGGTGAAACGATTGCTCTTGTGGGAATGAGTGGCGGCGGTAAATCTTCGTTGATCAGCTTGATTCCACGCTTTTACGACGTATCAGAAGGGAGCATCAAGCTTGATGGAACAGATATCCGTGATTTTAAAGTGCGTTCTCTAAGGGATAACATCGGTATGGTGCTTCAAGATAATATTCTTTTTAGTGAATCGGTTCGCGCGAATATTCTTATGGGTAATCCAGAGGCTTCGGATGAAGAGATGATTGCGGCAGCAAAAGCGGCTAATGCACATGAGTTTATCATGAGTCTCCCTGAAGGTTATGACACGAAGATCGGTGAACGTGGAGTAAAGCTATCTGGCGGTCAGAAGCAGCGAGTGGCTATATCTCGTGTCTTCTTAAAAAATCCACCGCTTCTTATTCTAGATGAAGCGACTTCCGCACTGGACCTTGAGAGTGAACATTTGATTCAAGAAGCTTTAGAAAAACTTGCAAAAGATCGAACAACGTTCATTGTGGCCCATCGCCTTTCAACGATTACGCATGCTGATCGGATCATCGTCATCGATCACGGCAGAATCGTAGAGGTCGGCAACCATAAGAAGTTAATGGAAAAGCAAGGTGCTTATTACGATCTTTTCATGGTTCAGCAATTAAATTAAGATCGTCCGAGACTGGCAGAAATGCTGGTCTTTTTTAATTAAATGCAGATAAATATCATACGAAAGAACTGCATCATAAGACATATTTGTCGATTATTCTGAAAATTAAATATTGTCAAATTGTCAGAGTAGTGTCATAATTCTCAACAGAGAAGTAATATTCTAGGAAATTTGGCAGCTTAGAGAAAGGAGTGAGATCTCATGGGAAATCCAGTTCTAGAAGTGAAGAACTTAAGAACTTCTTTCCTTACAGACGATGGCGCAATCCCTGCTGTGGACGGTGTTGATTTCCACGTTAATCCTGGCGAAGTGTTAGGAATCGTAGGAGAATCGGGCTGCGGTAAAAGTGTGACGTCACTTTCCGTAATGGGACTAGTACCTACACCGCCTGGGAAAATTGAAGGAGAAATTCTCTTTAAAGGTGAAAACCTTGCTTCAGCACCAGAAAAAAGGATGCGGCAAATCAGAGGCAACGAAATCGGGATGATCTTTCAAGAGCCGATGACAAGCTTAAACCCGGTTATCACGATCGGGGAACAGCTTATTGAATCACTGCGCATACATAGAAAATGGTCCAAAAAAGAAGCGATGGGTAAAGCCATCGAGATGCTTAAGCTTGTGGGACTTCCTCGAGCAGAAGAGCTTGTAAAAGAATATCCACATCAATTATCAGGAGGTATGCGTCAGCGTGTCATGATCGCTATGGCCATGATCTGTGACCCAAAACTTTTGATAGCGGACGAGCCTACTACCGCTTTGGATGTTACGATTCAAGCTCAGATCTTAGACTTGATGAAACGATTAAACAAAGAAACAGACACCGCCATCATGATGATTACGCATGACCTAGGTGTAGTTGCAGAGATGTGTGAGCGAGTCGTTGTTATGTACGCTGGAAAAGTGGTCGAAGAAGGTGAAGTGAAAACCATCTTCCAAGATCCGAAGCATCCTTATACGGTTGGGCTGATCAAATCGGTCCCAGACATGAGGGAGAAGGTTGGCCGTTTGTACTCCATTCCAGGAAACGTACCGAAACCCGGTTCGATCACCACGGGCTGTTCGTTCGCACCGCGATGTGAGCATGCAGGAACAAGGTGTATAACTGAAACTCCTCATCTTAAAACTCAAGAAGGCAGTCATCAAGTCAGATGCTGGCTTTACGAGGACGGGAAAGGAGTGAATCTGCATGAGTCAGACACAGCCATTAGTTAAAGTTGAAAATTTAAAGATGCACTTTCCGATCAAAGGCGGAATAATGAGCAAGACCGTTGGCGAAGTAAAGGCAGTCGACGGAATCTCTTTTCACATAAAAAAAGGAGAGACACTTGGCCTCGTAGGAGAGAGCGGGTGCGGTAAGTCCACAACAGGACGCATGCTCCTTAGACTTTTAGAACCTACTGAAGGAAAGATCTATTTTGAAGGCGAGGATATAACGAAATTGTCCTCGAGTGAGATGAGAAAGAAACGCCGCGAGATGCAGATGGTGTTTCAAGATCCCTTTGCTTCACTCAACCCGCGTCATACGGTTGAAAAGATTTTAGAAGAACCATTAATCGTTCATGGTGTAAAAGATAAAGCAGAACGAAAAAGAAGAGTAAAAGAACTGCTTGAAGTTGTAGGACTCTCAAGTTGGCACGCGAAGCGATATCCTCACCAATTTTCTGGAGGACAAAGACAGCGTATCGGGATCGCACGGGCACTAGCCGTGAATCCGAAGCTCATTATCGCGGACGAGCCTGTTTCTGCACTTGATGTTTCCATTCAATCTCAAGTATTAAACCTTTTACAAGATCTTCAAAAAGAGTTCGACCTTACGTATTTGTTTATCGCGCATGATCTTGGTGTAGTCCGCCATATCAGTGACCGAGTGGGAGTTATGTATTTGGGTCATATCGTAGAACTTGCTGACAGTGAGAAGCTTTATGATGATCCAAAACATCCATATACACAAGCTCTTTTATCAGCCGTTCCGATTCCAGATGTGGAGCACCGGAAAGACCGTGTCATCCTGCAAGGAGATGTACCAAGTCCATCGAACCCTCCTGCTGGTTGTCCATTTCACACACGTTGCCCTGCAGCGATGGATCATTGCGGAACCGTAAAGCCTGTTTTAAAAGAAGTTGCTGAAGGCCACTACGCTGCCTGCCACCTTTACGAATAACGGCAGACACGTACATATAAACAAAGGCATAACTAAAATGAGAACTGGGGGAAAGAAGATGAAGAAAAGTTTATTAACTTTATTTGCTTTAATGCTTGCTTTATCTCTAGCGTTGGCAGGGTGTTCATCAGGCGGGGATAGCAGTAGTGGAGGAGACGACGATAAAGTCGATCCAAACAATGTCATGATCTACGGTCGTGGCGGTGACTCTGTTGCACTTGATCCAGCTGTTGTAACTGACGGTGAATCATTCATCGTAACAGAACAAATCTATGAGCCACTAGTAAACTACGGAAAAGATAATACAGATATCGTTGCTGGTCTTGCAAAGAAATGGGAAGTTTCTGAAGATGGCTTAACGTATACGTTCGAGCTTGAAGAAGGTGTGAAGTTCCACGATGGCGAGAAGTTCAACGCTGATGCAGTTGTAAAGAACTTTGACCGTTGGGCACAAAGTAAAGATGGCGAGAAATTTGCATATTACGGATCTATGTTTGGCGGATTTGAAGGTGACGAAGGTCACGTCATTAAAGATGTAAAAGCAGATGGTGAGTATAAAGTAGTTATTACACTAAACAAGCCACAAGCTCCATTCTTGAAGAACGTAGCGATGAGCCCGTTCGCAATCGCGAGTCCTAAGTCATTAGACGGCGACAAGCTAAGCAAAGAGCCAGTTGGTACAGGTCCTTTCAAATTCAAGAGCTGGAAACCAAACGATACGATCGTTCTTGAAAAGAATGCTGACTATTGGGTAAAAGATATGCCGAAACTTGATGGCGTAACGTTTAAAGTAATCAAAGACAACTCTTCTCGTCTGAACGCATTAACAAAAGGCGAAATTGACTTAATGGATGCTCTTAATCCATCTGATATGAAAAAAGTTTCAGACAATGGAAAGCTTCAATTGTTTGAACGTCCTTCAATGAACGTTGGTTACCTAGGATTTAACGTTGAAAAAGCACCATTTGATAAAAAAGAAGTGCGTCAGGCGATTAGCCACTTGATCGACAAACAAGCGATCATCGATAACTTCTATGAAGGAACAGCAGAGCCGGCTAAAAACCCAATGCCTCCTTCAATCGCTGGATACAACGATGAGATTCAAGATCGTGAGTATGACGAAGCAAAAGCAAAAGAACTTTTAGCTAAAGCAGGTATGGAAAAAGGATTTACAATGGATCTTTGGGCAATGCCTGTAGCACGTCCATACATGCCGAACGGTCAAAAAGTAGCTGAAGCGATTCAAGCGAAACTTGCAAAAGTGAATATTAAAGCGAACATCGTAACATTTGAGTGGGGTACTTACCTTGAGAAAGTTCAAAAAGGTGAAGCACCAATGTTCATGTTAGGTTGGACAGGTGACAATGGAGATGCGGATAACTTCCTTTATACGCTTCTTGACAAAGACACGATCGACTCTAACAACTACGCTCGTTATGCAAACGAAGACGTTCATAAACTTTTAATTGAAGCTCAAACAACGGCTGACGAAGCGAAGCGTGAAGAGCTTTACAAACAAGCACAAGTTATCATTCATGAAGATGCTCCATGGGTACCACTTGTTCACTCTAAGCCTCAATTAGCTGGAGCAAGCAAGATTAAAGGATTCGTTCCACATCCTACAGGTTCTCAATCTTTCGCGGACGTATCTTTCGAATAATGTATGGCGGGGAGTATGGCCTAAAATAGCCTGCTCCTCTTTTTTTGGAAAACAACTCGTAACCTAACATACTTGTAATTCTTCTTAAGAAAGAGGTGACCCTATGTTTGCCTATACGATCAGACGGTTAGCAACGCTCGTTCCTGTACTCTTAGGGATGACATTTATCGTGTTCATGATGATTCGCGCTATCCCGGGCAATCCAGCACAATTAATTTTAGGGCAACAGGCCACAAAGGAAGCTGTTGCTGCATTAACTCAGCGACTTGGATTAGACCAACCGTGGTATACGCAATTTATTGATTACTTAACAGGTCTGTTTACAGGAGACCTTGGTGTTTCATTAAAAACAAACGTGCCGATCGCACAAGAAGTTTGGCCATATTTAGCGGCAACGATGGAACTTGCTTTTGTTGCAATGGTTATTGCGATTGTAATCGGAGTTAATGCAGGTATCATTTCTGCATGGTTCCAAAACTCTTGGTTCGATTATACGGCTATGGTTCTTGCGCTAGTTGGTGTTTCTATGCCGATCTTCTGGCTTGGATTGATGGAGCAATATGTTTTCTCTATTCACTTTGATCTTCTACCGACTACGGGTCGAGACAACATTCGTGTCCCAGTTGATCCGATCACGCATCTGTATTTGATCGACACATTGATTCAAGGAAGAATGGATCAGTTTGCTGAGGTAGTCAAACATCTCATCTTGCCAGGAGTTGCACTCGCTACGATTCCGATGGCAATCATTGCACGTATGACACGTTCAAGCATGCTTGAAGTTATGCGTTCAGACTACATCCGAACCGCCCGTGCTAAGGGCATGAAAATGTTCTGGGTCGTGTACAAGCATTCATTGAAAAACGCGTTAATCCCAGTAGTAACAGTTATCGGTCTTCAGACGGGACTGCTATTGGGCGGTGCGATCTTGACTGAAACGATCTTCGGATGGCCAGGCATTGGTACATACATTTATGATGCGATCTCGTACCGTGATTATCCGGTTATCCAATCTGGTATTTTAGTAGTCGCAACGATTTTCGTATTAATCAATCTACTCGTTGATTTGCTGTACGCAGCAATTGACCCGAGAATTAAATTCAAGTAGGAGGGATTAGAATGTCAGAACTCACAAGATCAACACCTCCCGTAGTTCCGCAGCCACAGCATATGCCAGTGGAACCTGTGGAAGACAAAGTAATCTCTCCTTGGAAAGATGCTTGGAGAAGCTTCAAAAAGAATAAGATCGCTCTTGTTGGTTTATCCATCGTTTCAGTGTTTATTGTGATTGCCATATTCGCGGACCTGATTGCCCCTTATGGTATCAGTGAAGGTGAGCTGAGGGATAAACATATCGCACCATCTGCTGAACATTGGTTTGGAACGGATGAATTCGGCCGTGATATTTTAAGCCGTATCATCCATGGTGCTCGAGTCTCCCTCTGGGTCGGTTTTTTCTCGGTAGCTGGATCGGTTATCGTAGGTTCCTTGCTGGGTATCGTTGCAGGGTATTATGGAAGATGGATAGACGGTATCATATCTCGCATTTTCGATATTTTGCTTGCGTTCCCAAGTATCTTACTTGCTATCGCAGTAGTATCTGTACTTGGACCATCATTAAAAAATGCTTTGATCGCAATTGCAATTATTAATATCCCAACGTTCGGACGCTTGCTGCGCTCGAGAGTGCTTAGTGTAAAAGAAGAAGAATACATTACAGCAGCTCGTGCGATTGGAATGAGCGACTTCCGGATTCTGATCCATCATATCCTGCCGAACAGTCTTGCTCCAATTATCGTTCAAGGGACGCTAGCGATCGCAACGGCGATCATTGAAGCAGCGGCACTTGGATTCCTAGGAATGGGTGCACAGCCACCAACTCCAGAGTGGGGTAAGATGCTTGCAGATTCAAAAGACTTTATCATTCAAGCGCCTTGGACCGTATTGTTCCCAGGATTAGCAATCATGCTCACAGTGCTCGGATTCAACCTGATGGGTGACGGTTTACGTGACGCATTAGATCCACGGATGAAGAGTTAAAGTTAGTTGAATGTGAGGAAGCTTGGCTTAGGCTGAGCTTCTTTTTTATGTGGTTTTTTCTAGGAGGGGGGTTAGGTTGTATTTTCGGAATTTTGTTGAACCTGATGTAGGAAGTTTAAGTGATCGAAGCAAGTGGTTAGTTTGGTCGCTAGTTTTTAAGTGTAAGTATTTCATACACTCTCGGTTAGATATATAAGTAGAACATAAATAAGCATAATCCTGCAAAGCTTCAATATGGGCAGTTTTTGAAGCGTATTTACAAGCGGGACAATGCCAAATTCCCCATCTATAATTCATAATAGATTGATCACATAATGGACAAAGCACACCAGTTAATAAATCTTTTTTATCGATTTGAAAAAATTCGCAAATATCTGGATTAAATGATGAATTTACTTTTATAAGAAACTTTAATAGTTTCTTAATTTGTTTCGGTAATAAAATAGTTTGAGTGTGCTTTTGACTGAATTCATGGAATTTTTGTTGAAGACTTGAGCTCTTAATTACTTTTTCATAAGCTTCTTTATATGTAGGAGAAGCTTCAATAATTACATGTGGATGAGTCATTACAACGAGTGATTCGATGGGGATAGGAGAAAATTTTTGTTGAAGAAGAATTTCATTTAGGTGATAACTTTGGCGTTTAACCTGTTCAATTGGATTAGAGAAGGCTTCCTTTTGTCCATTATACGTTCTGATAAGCTGTGAAAATTTATCGTCAAAGTATAAGTGTCCCGCGAAGTTTTTTATTTCTAAAATTGTAATGAAGTTTGGAGTCAAAATTAAAGTATCCATTTGAAAATAATAGTGGTCATGGAGAATTCGTATTCCGTGGACTAAATTCATGTTGGTTTTTGGTAAGTAGCGATAAAAATAGTCTAATGATTTTTCACCTGTGTGACCAGAGGTGAAATTCCGCAATTGTTCTTGAAGAAACTTTTGCTTAATATGATTTTGTGGAATTCTTCTAATTAATTTGGATAATTTGATTACAATAGGTGGAGTTTTTATGGCAGATTTAATAAAACCGCTCCTTTCCATCTTTACAATCAATTACAAATTTAGTTTGTTGCACTTTAAGAGTATTTGCAAACCCTAATATTCTTAATTTAATGCTTAGATTAAAACAATCCCTGAAATTCCACCCATAATCCCGCGAGAAATGAGGTTAATTCCGCGAGTTTTTTCCAAAATTCCGCGAGTTTTTAACGTATTCCCGTGAGTCTATATTCTACAGCATTCACCGCATATTTGATCCGGCCCCCAGCACCTATCACAAACAAAAACCAGCCCTACAAAAAGGACTGGCCCAACGATAATCCATATTCATCTAATCTTCCAACCGCTGATCCAACTGAACCTCACTGTCTTCCTGGTGGTAGTTCTTAAAGCTTTCTACCAGTGTGTTCAGATGTTCCAATTGGTCTGCGTAATCTATGATCAGTGCGAAGACGGGGAACAGTTCGATCCAATCTTCGTTCTCTGGGTTTTTGTAATAGCTCATGATACAGGTCATGAGTGCTTTTTTGTTGATGGCCTCATCCATATCAAGTGTATGCTGCGCACGGATTTTGTCCGTGTACTTCAACAGCATCTGTTCATGGAAGTTGGTCAAACCATCCAACTTTAGTTGAATCAGTTCTTGAAGAGGTTCCGGCATGTTGTTCATCTCATTTTCATGAGAGTGAAGGCTCTTCAACAGTTCTAATGCTTTGTTTGTCGTTTGGATCATCTGGCGGTAAAGAACCAGCTTACGTGTTTTCGTATACTTATTGCTTCTAAAATACGTACGCTCTTCTTTATACAATAAGTAATATTGATCCATCTTAAAGCGGTTTTCTTTTAAGCGTGGCAGATCCTCTTTCAGGGCGCTATGTTCTGTAGCATGACGGGTAATCATGCGAATCCATTTTATGATTTCGTCCGTGTGATCGGATATTTTATAATACAGCTTCGTTTCGTATTTAGGCGGCATGAATACCAGGTTAACTAAGAACGCTGATAAAACACCGAGCATGATCAATAAGAAACGATCGATCGCAAAACCGATAAAGTTCTCTGTATGGCTCTCCATGATTACGATTACTGTAACGATGGATAACGGAATTGTTTTCTCAATCTTCATCTTTAAGTTCGCTGCGATAACAAGTACGACAACAAATCCGATAACAAATGGGTTATTGCCTAATAAAATAACAAAAATAATAGCAAAAAGGGCACCAACCACGTTACCTTGAACTTGTTCTAAAATGGTTTGATACGATCTATAGATGGATGGCTGGATCGCAAATGTAGCGGCAATCGCGGCAAAGGCTGGTTGATCCAATTGAAACAACATCGCTAAGTAGATCGATAAAGAAATGGCTAAACCCGTTTTAATCATTCGGGCTCCTAGTTTCATAACTGCGATAATTCCTTTCTCATAAAAAATGTTAATAATCTCAAACACTATAAACTGTTTCGTCCTTTTAATCAAGTAAATATCTGTTAACAAATTGTGAAAAGTACACACCTATATACCTTATGAAAATCAAACACCCTCTATTACAGGTTTTCCCTTAAATCAAAAAAAGAATCCGTGCGATGACGGATTCTTTCATTTACATATAAAAACTTATAGTGAGCTGAATGCTCTTCCAGCCGCTTCAATCGTTGCTCGAACGTCTTCTTCGGTGTGTGCAGTTGTTAAGAACATCGCTTCGTATTTAGATGGAGCGAGATTGATTCCTTCATGAAGCATATGTTTAAAGTATCTTCCAAAAATCTCACCATCTGTTGCTTCTGCTTGTACATAGTTCTCAATTTTTTCATCGGAAAAATAGAGCGTTAGAGCACCTTTCAAGCGGTTGATCGTTACGGATACACCATATTTCTCAGCTTGTTCAAGCAAACCTTTTTCAAGGATCGCACCCAAGCGGTCCATTTCCTCGTACACGCCTTCTTCTTTTAAAACTTCTAAACACGCAATACCCGCTGATATCGACGCAGGGTTTCCTGCCATCGTTCCTGCTTGGTACGCAGGTCCTAGTGGTGCTACTTTTTCCATGATCTCTTGTTTACCGCCATATGCGCCGATCGGCAGACCGCCACCGATAATCTTTCCGAGCGCTGTCATGTCAGGTTTTACACCTAAAAGATCTTGTGCACCTCCATACATGAAACGGAAAGCGGTGATCACTTCATCATAGATTACAAGTGCACCGTGCTCATGAGTAATGTCGTTAATAGCTTGCAAGAAGCCTTCTTTCGGTTCAACGATCCCAAAGTTTCCAACGATCGGTTCCACTAAAACAGCAGCGATCTGATCACCCCATTTATCCATCGCCTCACGATAAGCGTCAACATCATTAAATGGGACGGTAATCACTTCTTGCGCGATTGATTTTGGAACACCGGCTGAGTCTGGGGTACCTAATGTAGAAGGGCCAGAGCCAGCTGCGACTAAGACTAGATCAGAATGACCATGATAGCAGCCAGCGAACTTGATGATCTTATCGCGTCCTGTGTAAGCACGGGCAACGCGGATTGTTGTCATGACCGCTTCTGTTCCAGAGTTTACGAAACGAACTTTATCCATGGCGGGCATCGCTTCTTTTAACATCTTCGCGAATTTTACTTCAAGAGAAGTAGGCGTTCCGTATAAAACACCGTTTTCTGCGGCTTTCACGATTGCCTTTGTGATATGAGGATGAGCATGTCCGGTAATAATAGGACCATAAGCAGCTAGATAATCGATGTACTGATTGCCGTCTTCATCCCAAAAATATGCGCCTTGTGCGCGTTCCATAAAAACAGGTGCCCCACCGCCTACTGCTTTAAAAGAGCGAGATGGACTGTTTACACCGCCAACAATATGTAGAAGCGCTTCATCATATAGAGCTTCAGATTTCGTGTGATTCATCTATAAATACCTCCTGTAAACGATACGTCAGTTAAGTTCAATTCATATTGTAGCATGAATAAGCGCGAGGAACAGGGATGGGAAACTATAACAAAGCAGTCTCAACTATTTGAGTTTATGAAGGGGATTGAGTAAACTATTCGAGTGCCTTGAGTTTCTCTTGCATGAAATTGGAAAAATGGTTGCTCTTGAAAGTGGTTGATTTCCGCTCTAGGATGCTCGCTTTCCGGGGCAGGCGGTGAGCCCCTTGCCGCTTTGCGCCCTAAGGGTCTCACCTGACCGCTTGTCCTAGCCGAGAGTCTCGCACCTTGCGCTCCAATCAAACGTCAAGCAGCAATCTTTTAAAAAGAGTCTAATACCTATAAAATACGGAGGCATTTCTATGCAGAACATTATAGATGTACAAGGTTTAAAGAAAGAATTTAAATCCTTCTCCAGCCGATCAGGTCTGAAGGGGGCGTTTCGGGATCTTTTTACACGAAACTATACGATTAAGACAGCGGTGGACGACATCTCTTTTACGATAAAAAAAGGAGAGATGGTTGGCTATATCGGAGAAAACGGTGCAGGTAAGTCAACTTCCATCAAAATGCTGACAGGGATTCTCACACCAACTGACGGGAAAATTGTCGTTAACGGTATGAATCCGCATAAAGAGCGGGAGAAATTTGTAAAAACGATCGGTGTCGTCTTCGGACAAAGATCGCAGCTTTGGTGGGATATCGCTGTTCAGGAGTCTTTTAGATTACTAAAGAAGATCTACAATGTTCCGGATCAGCAGTACGAAGAGCATATGAAAGATGTAATTGAAACGCTTGATATAGGGCCGTTACTCGACAAGCCTGTCCGCAAGCTTTCACTTGGACAACGAATGCGCTGTGAACTCGCCGCAGCTTTAATTCATAATCCGCCGCTATTGTTTCTGGACGAGCCGACAATCGGACTTGATGTGCTCGTAAAATTAAAGATTCGTGAGTTTTTAAAAAGAATTAACGAGAAATACGGTACGACGATTCTTTTAACAACGCATGACCTTTCAGATATTGAAGCGCTTTGTGAACGAGTGGTTATGCTTGATGAAGGAAAAATTATCTATGATGGTCCATTAAAAGAGCTTCGTGAAAACTGGGCAGAAGGAAAGCAGATTCAATTCCAGTTTAGTGAAGAAGCGACATTGGAAGAGTTGCAACATCTTACCCAAGAACACCTTGTCGTTTGGGAAAAAGGCGAGAGTGATCTAGTATGGGTTGCTTCGGTTGATGCTGACGAGACCGTGATTTCAGGTGTAATTGGAAAAGTGACAGCAGCTAAAAAGATTGCTGACTTGAAGATTCTTGAGATCTCAACAGAAGAGATCATCCGAAATATTTATGTTGAAGGTGCTGTTCGTCATGGGTAAGTATATCGAGATGATTCGCATCCGTTTTCTAATGATGCTCGCATACCGAACGAATTATTACAGCGGAATATTGATTTACAGCATTAACATTGGAGCTTATTACTTTTTATGGAGTGCCATCTATGGAGGCAAAGAGAACATACAAGGTCTTTCAATCACTCAGATGACAACGTATATAGCTGTTGCGTGGATGGCAAGAGCCTTTTATTTTAACAACATTGACCGAGAGATTGCGATGGAGATTAAAGAAGGAAAAGTGGCCGTTGAGATGGTTCGTCCTTATCCGTATTTAAACATGAAGATGATGCAAGGCTTGGGTGAAGGGATCTTCCGACTCTTATTCTTCTCAGTTCCCGGCATGATCATCGTAGCACTCGTGTTTCCGATTGAGCTCTCTACGAATGCAAGTACATGGTTGTTATTCTTCCTATCAATCACATTCAGTTTTATTATTAACACACAGATCAATCTGTTAGCTGGAATTGCAACTTTCTTCTTATTTAATAATGATGGTTTGATCCGCGCAAAACGTGTTGTGATTGATTTGTTTTCTGGACTTATCTTACCGCTTAGTTTCTATCCGATGTGGGCTCAGAACGTGATGAGCTATTTGCCGTTTCAAGGGATCAGCTATATCCCAAGTATGATTTTTACTGAAGGGTTTAAAGGCTCGCAAATTTATGAAGCCCTTCTTAACCAGGCAATTTGGTCGCTGCTCTTAATCATTCCCGTGTATGGGCTTTGGGTTTTAGCGAAGCGTCAGCTTGTGGTTCAAGGGGGTTAAAAGCAGATGGAGTACATTTCAATCTTTTTTCAATACGTCGGACAATATTTAAAAACAAGACTTACGTATCGTGCCGATATGATCGTCGAAATCTTTTCAGATCTATTATTTCAAGCAGTTAACCTCGTTTTCATCCTAGTCGTTTTTGGACATACAAATCTACTTGCAGGGTGGAGTAAAGACGAGATGATCTTTATTTACGGATTCTTCTTAGTTCCGTTCTCTATCTTTGCTTCTTTCTTTAATATTTGGGATTTTACAGACAGATATATTGTTAAAGGCGAGATGGATCGTATCTTAACAAGACCCGTTCACAGTCTTTTTCAAATTGTTCTCGAACGAATGGAGCTGGAATCACTTTTCGGTGTAGTAACAGGATTAGTAGTCATGTTTTATGCAGGTGATAAGTTGGGTCTCGAGATCAGCTGGTACGATCCGTTCATATTCATCCTGTTGGTAATAGGTGGAGCGCTCGTCTATGCAGGTATCTTTATTGCACTTGCAACGATTGGGTTCTGGTCTGATTCGAGAACAGATATTATGCCGATGATGTACAACATCGGAAACTACGGAAGATATCCGGTTGATATTTATAACAAAGTGATTAAGTATGTGTTAACGTGGATCCTTCCGTTCGCGTTCGTCGGTGTATATCCCTCTTCCTACTTTTTAAAAAGAGAAGAGTGGTATACGTATGCCTTCTTAACACCAGTAGTAGGAATCGTCTTTTTCTTGATCGCTGTAACGTTATGGAACGTTGGAGTAACTAAATATAGAGGTGCTGGTAACTAGTATAAAACCGTTCTCCTTAAGAGGGAGAGCGGTTTTTGTTCTATTGATACTAGATTTGTTTTGCCCCAGCGGAAGCGAGTTACCTGAAAAGGGAATCAACAACTCTCAAAAAAGCAATAGAGAAAACAAAAACAGCTATTTCATTTAAATATAGTTCGTTTATTAAAATGATGTTCTAGATCTTTCGTCATGATATTAATGCAAAGGACAAGTAGGGCAAAAGCGGTCACAGGAACCATTACTATAAAAGGTTCCAGCATAAGTTCTTTGTAATAGGTAGAGATTAATCCAGTCCATTCATTAGAGACCGTTGCATAATTGATGAATTGATCATGCTCCTGACCTGAAGTGATTTGCACACCTCCAATAAAAAGCTGATAGATCGCTAAGTGAAGCATCAGTGTAAGAACTTGTGCAAATTGGCGGCCGACTAAAACAATCAGTCTTGGCCATAAATGGGGGAGAATATGCTTTGTTGTTAGTTGAACGTAAGAAGCACCCATGTGTTTGGAACAATTAACATATTCCGTTCTAGATAACAGTTCAGACGTTTCAGCGATTATTTTCCCAAGCGGTAGAACACCAACGGCAATAAGCACAAGCAACTGAAGAAATAATGTTTCTGAAGTTGAGAATATAGGATCGCTTCTTAATTCGTAAAAAAGAAAAGGAGACAACGTCAGCATTACAATAAGGGACTGTGGAACGTATTGAAAGCTTTGAATCACATCGCTAAACCAGCTGCTTTTAAACAAGCGTTTAAAAAACAATCCCAAAATAAAAGAAATAAAGATTCGTCCTATCGTTATGATACAGGCAAAAAGAATCGTATATTTGGCACCGTCCACTAAGACATAAAATAAATCTTTTCCATAACGATCAGTACCTAGCCAATTCTCTTTAGAAGGACTATAAGGCGGAATCTCCAACTTTTTTAATGCATCAGAATATCGAAATGGGTTTATTTCAGGTTCAGAAAGGACTAACGGAATGACAATACTTGCAGAAACGATGAACAGCAGTAAGATGAGACCTGAAAAAAAAAGAGGAATTTTACTCAGCATGCATATACCTCCTCTTGATTATCGCTTTTTGTACACTTTTAACTACACCAAATAATGGGATGACAATGAGCAGTAAAAGCATAGCCTTCGTTTCATAAGGCTGTTCACTTAAAAGAATTCTAATAACACCGTTCATTTTAAATAGATATTCTAATACGACCATCTGGCTGAATAAGAGAAGCATAACGGTAGGAAGGTGTACACTCAGTTCAGAGATGGTGTTGGTTAAAAGATGCTTAGAAATAATAGCAGATTTACTAATTCCCTTTGAGCGAGCAAAGGTAATATAACTCTTGTCCATCTCTGTTTCTAAGAGTAAAAGATGAATTCTATACATATAGATACCAGGTACAATACTGAGTGTTACAAGAGGGATCAAAAGAGCAGGTTCTTTGCTGGATGTAAAAGGATTTGCGGCAAGCCACCCAGTTTGTTTATAAATCCAAACAACGAATAACTGTATGCAAAAAACAAAGAATAAATCTGGCATTGATTCTAGAAAGCTGCAGCACTTTAGAAGTACTTTCTTAAAGAAAGAAGGAAGAAGTTCCGTCATCCATCCAAGTACTATAGCTATAATGATAGCGATAGTAAAACTAGCTATGATGAGTCCTGCAGTATAGATGACAATACCCCAAACCTCTGGAAATAAAGGTCTTTCAACAATCTGATCCAGAAACTCTACTGAGCGGTTTTCGGGCATTTTAGGAAAGGCGAGTGTTTGTGTTTGTGTGTAAAGAGTTAACGAATGTGGTTTGGTTAGTTGGACAATTGTTTCAATAACAGTCTGTCCGTAACGAAACAGACTGAATTTCAAATTGTCCTCACCAGCAAATAAAGACGGAGTTGCAGAAAGTAAAACAACTCCTATTGACAGCAATAAATAAGGCTGAACAAAACTTGATATCTTTCTCATAAATCGTCGTCCCTTCACGTTAAGTCTGCCGTGAAAATATATTCGTCCAAAACAGGCTGCTGCATAAATTGAGCGACATCTGTTCGAAGTGATTCCAGTCTTTCTCGCTTACCAGTGTAAAAGACGTAATACCCTTTTCTTTGGGTCTCGGCTAAACCGCATAAGAGCAACTGCTTTAAATGATTTGATACCGTAGCTTCAGTCAGATTGTATTTATAGGCGAGTTGTTTCGTGCTGTAAGGATGATGAAGTAAGTCCTGCAGTATTTTTAGTCTTGTTGGCTCACTGAGTACCTTTAATAGGGTAATTAAATCTTCAGGTGGTTCATGGTTTTTTTCTGAGTCCGGAACAGCAACATGGAGGGCGATGCTAACACGGTCTTGGTTGCAGCAAAGCATAACGTGTGGTGTAGCAAATGTAGATGGCTGAATTACGAGTCTAGGAAACTCCTCAAATGAAAAAGTGTAAATATCATTTTTCTTAATTTTGATCGATTCAGTAGTTACCGAAACATCAGGATGTATACTGTTTAAACTTTCAATTTTAGAGTCACTCAGTTCTTTCTTAAAATTGTCTGAAGCTCTTGCAATCCAAGGCGTGATTCTGAAAAGCTCTTCTGCAAACAAGTAACGGTTGTATTCATAAAAGAAGTCGGAAAATTTCCTTTTCCAAGGAGCGGCATGTAAAAGAAGGTCTCGTTCAATCGAGTGAAGAGGCGATGATGCAGGACTGTTTTTCCACTTTAGCAAAGACTCGCTTCCATATTTCTCACCTAACATGAGATATGAAAACGTTAAGTCTGGTATGAGCGCTATCCGTTCAATGGCCTCTTCAATGGTAGATTCATTGAATTGTAATTCATTTCGAATGTTAATGAAATACATCCAGTCATAAGAAAGCGGTCCCCATTCTTTGATTAAAAGTAAAAGATCTTGCGGTAATTTATTTTTTGCTTTTTCAGCCCATGCTAGTCGATATGGGTGGTGAGAAGGATTTTGAATAACGTGGAGGCTCATTATCATTTCGTTAAAAGGGGAAAATTCAACGGATACAAATGCCATTTTACATCTACCTTCCAGGATGTTTGATCAATATTTTGATTAGCTATAGATCAAATCAGTTTTCATTAATTCCAAAATTACAATTAATTTACATTTTAATAGGTGATAAGTCAATGATTATTTTTCTGGGCTTAAGACCTGATTTGTAAATATTAAGTCTAATTGTTATAAATAATCCTCTATTATCCTGTAAGATAGGAACATAACTACATTGCATAGCAGAAATGAGGAAATACATATGAAAATCATGGTCATCGCAGGAAGTCCGACAGCAGAATCAAGAACAAGAGGAATTGCGCAGTTCGCTGCTGAAACGTTAAAAAAGATGAATGTTGAAGTCTTATATTTTGATGTTGGAATTGATAAGTTACCTTTATTTACAGGAGATGCTACGACAGCTCAGAATGAGGCGGTAAAAAAATTAGCTGAGTATGCTGAACAAGCGGATGGATTTTTTGTAACGAGCCCAGAGTATCATAGTGGGATAAGCGGAGCGCTTAAAAACGCGCTTGATTTCTTAGGAGGAAAGCATTTTAAGAATAAACCATCAGCGATTGCTGTTGCTGCAGGCGGCGGAAAAGGCGGCATGAACGCATTAACTAACCTTCGCACTGTGCTTCGTGGTGTATACAGCTTAGTGCTGCCAGATCAATTTATTGCAGATCCGGTTAACTTTGATGAAGGTAACGTACTTGTTGATGAATTAGCACAAACGCGTGTACGTGAATTAACTCTTCAGTTAAAAGAGTTAACAGAAGTGGTTTCAGTAAACCAAGTAAAATAATAAACCGGAAAGACAGTCTATGAAAAAGCAGACTGTCTTTTTTAATGATAGGCTGTCCTATTTAATTTCTCTTTTTCATAAGATAAAGAGAGGTGGACAGAATGGAAAATGCTGTTTTACTACTATTGATCATAATCACTGCTAGTCTCATTGTTCGTAGTATATGGATGCTCTTTAAACATCCCGGAATTAAAGAACATCTGATGCCAGCAAGTCATCTGCTGATTTTGTTCATCGTGTACGGTACGATCATTTCAGGATTTGGACTCATTTATGCCCTTATCTCTTTAATGGGCTATCCCGTCATCAAACTAGAATTGAATCAGAGTGACTTTTTCTCTTTTATAGAAGCATGTATCTATTTTAGTAGCACGACGATTCTGTCCGTAGGTTATGGAGACATCGTACCTGTTGGAGCAGGAAGGTGGATAGCCGCTCTTCAAGCATTGATCGGGTACTTGCTACCGATTGCTTTTGTGTTATCTTCTGTTGTTCATCACAACAAGATGGCAAAATAGTTGTTTGAAAACGGACATATAGGCTACCCTTAAGGAAGATGAATCTTTAAGGAGGTCTCAATGCGATGACAATAGAAACAGGAAGCAAAGCGCCAGATTTTAAATTGCCGGCAAGTAATGGAGAAGAAGTTGCATTATCAGAGTTTAAAGGGAAAAATGTGGTTCTCTACTTTTATCCAAAAGACATGACGCCAGGCTGTACCACGCAAGCATGTGATTTCAGAGATCGTCATGAAGACTTTAAGAAACAAAATACCGTAATTCTAGGCGTAAGTCCTGACCCATTAGCTCGACATGACAAATTTATTGAGAAGCATGGTCTGCCGTTCATCCTTTTAGCTGATGAGGAGCATAAAGTGGCTGAGCTTTACGACGTGTGGAAACTGAAAAAGAATTTCGGTAAAGAATACATGGGGATTGAACGCTCTACGTTTATTATTGATGGAGAAGGAAACATCGCGAAAGAATATCGAAAAGTGAAAGTGAAAGATCACGTAGAAGAAGCATTAAGATTTATTCAAGAAAACTTAGTATAGAAAAAAGCCCTCGAGAAATCGGGGCTTTTTTACTTTTAATTCAAGGGTTTAGCTCTCCTGTAGTTCTGTAACAGGAATGTCCATCTCTTGGTCGGGCTGTTCTCTCGTGTAAGCTCTAGCAGTTTGGTTGTTTTCATCAACAGATTGAAGCCATACAGGAGTTCCGTTATGAAGCACTTGGATTTCTTTTTCCGACTCAATGATCTGTTGGGCACGTGATACGTTCATGAATTCATTCACCTCCACGCCAAATAGTATGCAACAGAGACTGATAGACTATGCTTTCCTTCTTAATAAATAGGCATGATGGCTTATGCGTGATAAAATGAAATAGTGTGAATTTTATAACATATAATTTCGGGGGTTATACATAATGAGAGATGAACGTTTAACAACGTTGGCAAAAACATTGCTGACACATTCATTAAAGGTAGAAAAAGGTCAAAAAGTACTTATTACTTCTTTCTTAGCGGGTAAGCCGCTCGTAAAAGAACTCGTTCAAGAAACATATAAACTAGGAGCTTTTCCTTACGTTCAACTTGCAGATGAAGAGATTTCACGTGCGTTAATGATGGGTTCTACGAGAGAACACTCTGAGGCACAGTTGAAATGGGATCTGACACGCATTGAAGATATCGATGCGTATATCTCGA
Source organism: Bacillus sp. E(2018) (assembly GCF_005503015.1). Classification (NCBI taxonomy): domain Bacteria; kingdom Bacillati; phylum Bacillota; class Bacilli; order Caryophanales; family Bacillaceae; genus Bacillus; species Bacillus sp. E(2018). The sequence goes on from NZ_SCOL01000011.1 coordinate 21,705, forward strand.
TTCAATGTAAAAATAATGATGCAGAGTTCTCAGAAGTTCCAAGTGAGATCTTCCAGATGAAAGCAGAAATAAATAAGCCTGTTCAAAACATGATCATCAATGACCGTCAATGGGTATTGTTAAACTACCCAACTACAGGTCTCGCACAAATGGCTAAAATGAGCTTAGAAAAGTTCACAGATTTTGTACTTGATGTGTGTAACGTGGATTATAAGGCGATGGCTGAAGCACAAAAACCACTTCATGCTTTAATGGAAAAAACAGATAAAGTACGCATCACAGCTCCGGGAACTGATTTAACGTTCTCGATAAAAGGAATTCCTGCTGTAATGTGTGCAGGTGAAAATAACATTCCTGACGGAGAAGTATTTACGGCACCAGTAAAAGACAGTGTGAATGGAACCATTACATATAACACACCTTGTCCTTATCACGGTACAACGTTTAACAACGTAAAACTTACTTTCAAAGACGGAAAAATCGTTGAAGCAACTTCTGACAACACTGAAAAATTAAATGAGATCTTTAATACAGATGAAGGCGCTCGTTATGTTGGGGAATTTGCGATCGGAGTAAATCCACTGATCCAACATCCAATGGGAGATATCTTATTTGATGAGAAGATTGGCGGAAGCATTCATTTCACACCTGGAAGAGCGTATCAAGATGCATACAACGGAAACGAATCAGGCATCCACTGGGATATGGTACTGATTCAACGTCCAGAGTACGGTGGTGGAGAAATCTACTTTGATGATGTATTGATTAGAAAAGACGGTTTGTTCGTTCTGCCAGAACTTCAAGGTCTTAATCCAGAGAACCTTAAGTAAGAACTGTTTTGGATAGCTTTGTTGCTCTATGAGGGTTGTTGATTTCCGTTACAGGTTGCTCGCTTTCCGGGGGGCGTGCGGTGAGCCTCCTAGTGCTCTGCACTATTAGGAGGCTCATCTGTCCCGCTGATCCCCCAGGAGTCTCGCACCTTTCACTCCAATCAAATTTTCAATGAAGATAGAGAACAACAGACTCAAAGTAATTAAGCAGCCAAAACAAAACAGCAACAACTTAAAAAGCGGGGAGCACGTTCCCGCTTTTTCTATTACTCGAAAAGAGGTGTTTCTTATGATTCTTTCAAGCGCGCGATTAAGAGATGAGATAAAGGACGAAATAAAGAACAAGTTCCCGGAAGAAGAATTTTACTTTTATAACAACATGAAAGAAGCTAAGGCGTATCTTAATCAAGCAGAAGTCTTAGTATCCTATGGAGAAGATCTGACTAATGAGCTGGTTGAGGAAGCCAAAGCATTAAAATGGATTATGGTCATTTCAGCCGGCCTTGATAAAATGCCTTTCGAAGCTTTAGAAAAACAAGATGTTCTAATCACGAATGCAAGAGGCATCCACAAAACGCCTATGGCAGAATATACGATTTCCATGATGCTGCAAGTGTCACGGAAAGCCAGTCTGCTTTTAGAAAATCAAAAACAGCATACCTGGGATCGAAAAGTTCCGATGACTGAGATCTCTGGAAAGACGCTTGGTATATTAGGAACAGGAGCGATCGGATGCGAGATAGCAAGACTTGCGAAAGCTTTTAGCATGAAAACTATTGGGTTTAACAGAAGTGGGCATCCGGCTGAGAACTGTGATGTAATTGTGGATAAAGAAGGAATCTCCACTCTGTACAGAGAAAGTGACTTTATAGTGAATGTTCTCCCGTCAACACCACAGACTAATCAATTCGTTGGAAAGAGTGCCTTTTCTCTGATGAAACAAAACGCAGTATTCATTAATATTGGTAGAGGAAAAACAGTAGATGAAGAAGAGCTGATTCGAGTTTTGCAAGCCGAGAGAATTGGACACGCTGTTCTCGATGTGTTTGAAAAAGAGCCTTTAGCAGTAGGTAGTCCATTATGGGATATGCAGAACGTAACGGTTACGCCGCACCTTTCAGGGATCTCACCTCAATACCAAGAAAGAGCGATTGAGATTTTTTGTGATAATCTAACTTTATATCGAAAAGATAAGCGTAAAGAGATGAACAATATTATTCCATATGACCGGGGGTATTAACATGAAAATATACACAAAAACTGGGGATAAAGGAACAACATCTTTAATCTTTGGTGAACGCGTTGCTAAAAATGATGTGCGCGTAGACGCGTATGGCACATGTGATGAAGCGAATAGCATGATCGGCTTTGGCGTTAGCTTGTTGCCTAAGGAAAAATGGGCTGAAAGTGCAACAACGGTTATGCAAAAAGTGCAGACTGTTTTGTTTCATGTTGGAGCTGAGCTAGCGACTCCAGCGGGTAAGGAAGTAGCATGGAAATTAAAAGAAGAAGATATCTCATTTCTTGAAGAGACGATTGATCAATGGCAGGCGGGACTGAAACCTTTAAAGCAGTTCATACTTCCTGGAGGATCTCCATCTGCAAGTGCACTCCATACCGCACGAACGATCGCGAGGAGAGCAGAACGTATTGCTGTAGAAATTGAAGGTGTAAATCCACTGGTATTATCTTATCTAAACCGACTCTCTGATTTTCTATTTGTTGGAGCACGTTATGTAAATGAACAAATGAAAGTGAAAGAACCAGTTCTTCACGAAGATCATTCATAATTGAGTACTGCATACATACACTTCAATTGACAAAACCTGTAGATAAGCAGTAGACTAATTATAACGATTATAAAGTAAGAATTCTTAAAGAAATGGGGTGCATGACGATGTCAAGCGCTAAGATAAATGCGGCAATCGACAACTTAAAATCAGTAGGGGTACGGATTACACCTCAGCGTCATGCTATCTTAGAGCATCTTATCCAATCAATGTCCCATCCGACTGCTGATGAGATTTACAAAGCGCTGGAGGGGAAATTTCCAAATATGAGTGTAGCAACAGTCTACAATAACCTTAGAGTATTTAAAGAAGCGGGTCTTGTAAAAGAACTGACTTATGGGGATTCATCAAGCCGATTTGATTGTGTGACGACTGACCACTACCATATCATCTGTGATTCATGCGGAAAGATAGTGGATTTCCATTATCCCGGTTTAGATGAAGTCGAGAGTCTAGCAGAATCTGTAACAGGTTTTGATGTAGGACGACACCGTATGGAAATTTACGGAGTATGCCCGGATTGCAAAAGAAAACATTAAAAAAAAGCTGACTTTCCATTACGGTAAGTCAGCTTTATCTATTCTCTTTGCGCATCTGGCGTTTAGAGTTGTACTTTTCATCAAATTCTTCGCCCTCAAGACCCTTATCCATCGTAAGTGGCTGGTTACACGACATACATGCATCTACACGGCCGAGTACTTTCGTTACTTTTCCACAGTTTGGGCAAACAACCTGTACTGCTTGAGTAGAAATCATACCGATCCAGAAGTAAACACCAGCACTGGCGATCGTTGCGATAAACCCAATCACCATAAAAATAGACATAACGACAAAACTTGTCTTGAAAAACAGGCCTGCATACATGATGATAATACCTATAAACACAAGGCTTAGAGCGAACGTACGTATTTTATTGATTTTGCTCGTATACTTTATCATACCTGTCCCTCCTCCGTTCACTAGTATAACATATGAACTCTTAGGAAAAGAAAAAGGATTTCTTTATTTGGTGTTGAAAGTAACAAACAGGATTTTGTTAAAATGGGAGATGACCTTCATGGAAGATATTTTACGCCCGCTGTATCAAGAGAGAGCGAGCAACGAAAACACCTTAGGCGTGCTTTTTGTTGAAAAAAATAAACCATTCAGCCCTGGCACGGATCACTTTGATTCAATACTACTTATAATAGTAAAAGAATCCGATCAGCCTTTGATGATCAAACATTACGAGTTTGAGTCAACTTCAGCTGCGCTTCACATTGTGACAGAACAACTGCTTAATTCTTGGTTGATGCTTGGCACGAACAAACGGGCAGTTGATTGGGTAATGAACGGGAAAGTTCTATTTAATCGAAATGAGTACATAACAAGATTAAGAGACCGACTTCACGAGTTTCCGGCCGAAGAGAGGACACATAAGATTGGTCTTGAGTTTGCAAAACTACTTCGCCGTTATAACGATGGAAAAGAACTCTTCCATTCTGGCCATTATCTAGATGCATTTAACAACATCATGCATGCTCTTCATCATCTAGCTCGTTTGTCTGTTATTGAACATGGTTACTATCCAGAAGTTACAGTTTGGAATCAGGTGAAAATGATTCAGCCAGAAATCTTTAAGTTATATGAAGAACTCGTAACAGGAGAAGAAACGATCGATAAAAGAATCGAACTTCTTTTACTAGCATCAGAATTTTCCCTTACTTCTAAAACAAAATTAGGTGCGCATCATCTGTTGGGCATTATTAAACAGAAAGAAGAATGGGCATACCATGAATTGATGGAACATGATGAGGTTCAAGACTATGCGATAGACCTTCCTATGATTCTTACACACTTAAAAGACAAGGGTTATATAAAGGCGATCAAGCGGGAAACCAAGAGCAAAAACCTGTATCACCGTTACTACTCAATAAAAGAATAATCTTTTTTCTAAAAAGGTGTTGACCTGTTTATCTATATCGTGCTATATTATTTCTTGTCGCTGCGACACACAGAAACAATGTTGCAGTCGGGAAACACGATAAAAAAACAGGTTGACATCTTGTTTTTAAGATGATATCCTAATAAAGTCGCCAAAACGAGCGACACACGAAACACACAGTTCTTTGAAAACTGAACAAAAGAAATAGGTAAGGAATTAAGAATTAATTCCGTCAGTTTTAAATCGAGTAAGACAAACACTTTTATGGAGAGTTTGATCCTGGCTCAGGATGAACGCTGGCGGCGTGCCTAATACATGCAAGTCGAGCGAATGATGAGGAGCTTGCTCCTCTGATTTAGCGG
>NZ_SCOL01000012.1 GCF_005503015.1 Bacillus sp. E(2018)
GTCACACCCGTTCCCATACCGAACACGGAAGTTAAGCTCTTTAGCGCCGATGGTAGTTGGGGGTTTCCCCCTGTTAGAGTAGGACGTCGCTAGGCAATGAGGAAGATGGATGAAAATCCATCTTCTTTTTTTGTGTTTTTATAAAGAAATAAGGGGGGGTGGCGGCTGCCAAACTTCTGAATAGGGGTGATTAAGGTATGGGAGGCTGGGGGTATAGAGCTTGGATCGGGCAGGGAACGCTTGTCGAGATTTAGCGAACCGCCTTTATTTTTGATTTTAGACTTAATGGAGGTTCGTTTCGACTTAATTTAATGCCCAGCGTGGTATTCTCGGGACGCACGCTTAACCCTTCAAACGATTCTCCCAACCCTCCAAATAGGAAGAAGATGGCCAGAGCAATCTTCCACCACGCGATATTCTTCAGCAAAAGCTCAGAACACTATCAGTTTTAGCGTTCTAACACAACACTACAACCAAAAACCCACCAATCAATTCTTCAACTGCAGCATCAATCCAAAAAGGTATGGGATCTTTTGAGCAGTAATGTTTAAGAACTGTTGGATATAGGGTAATTCTTCTGAAGTATACGTATGAAAAAGTTCGCTCCACCATTCGGTATCGTATCTGCTCAACATACTTAAGTTATAGAGAATCACATAGTGCACCATAAACTCGTTAAGCTCAGGAGATTGCAGCAGATCACGGTTAACAGGTAGGTAGTATGTGTTATCTTGAAGATGATACGATAACGGAAAGCAATCAAACGGCCGTAACGGTTCATTCTCCTCTAAGACAAGCTGCATCTTATCGTCCCTACAACTCAAAACAAAAGAAAACTTCGATGAAAACAAACTATTCATATACTCACTAAGTCGTTCTAATGACATATGAAGATGATCGTTCACATGCTTGGGAAGATGAAATATTGATTCATTTTCCTTATGCATCTTAACAAGGTGAACACCACCGTTCATTTGCTTAAACAAAGAACTTAACTCTGGTACCGTTTGAAGAAGAGAGATCATCGTAAATTTTTCTCCTTCAATATGTTTCATGTGAAACACTTTTTCACAAAAATGATTAAACAACCCTGTTCGTTGTACTTTCACTTCATCATACAAAAACTCGTAGCTTCTTTTCTTTCTTTTTCTTGTAGATAGTCCGTGTGCAAGAACGGCGCTTGAATCGGGATAGTCAGGATCGCTGCATAATATACATGCTTTCATAAGCTGAGTCATGCCATAAAACAGAAGTACAGGCTTCAACTCAACAGGTGCTTGATCGGCAAGTTTATAATATTTCTTTCCATGCTCGATATAGTAAATAAACCCATATGTATTATCAAAGCTTCTGCCGTTGTTGTCATCAATGTTCAGTTTATCGTATTGTTTACTTAAGAATTGCTGGGATTTTTGAGAGGAAAAGAACATATCGAATAAAGTCCAAGGGTCATGTTGCGTCATCATTTCTTCGTCATTCCTCTCTTCGTAAATTATTTGAAAAATCGAACATATTTTGTATTCCTTGACACTAGTTTACCCAGTTGATAATCTACAAATAATATTTTTCAGGAAGATAAATTTGAAGGGGTGGTTATGGTATGTGGCAAGATAAGTTTGCAAAAGAAGGTTTAACCTTTGATGATGTGTTATTAATTCCAGCGAAATCGTCAGTTTTACCTGGAGATGTTTCAATTAAAACGAGGTTATCTGATACGGTTCAATTGAACGTTCCGATTATCAGTGCTGGTATGGACACAGTAACAGAAGCAAACATGGCAATCGCTATGGCACGACAAGGCGGTTTAGGGATTGTACACAAGAACATGTCTATTGAAGAACAAGCAGAACAGATCGACCGTGTTAAACGTTCTGAAAGTGGCGTAATCACAGACCCGTTCTACCTAACACCTGAGCATCAAGTTTTTGACGCTGAGCACCTAATGGGCAAGTATCGTATCAGCGGTGTCCCGATCGTAGATGCAGATAAAAAATTAGTTGGTATTTTAACAAATCGTGATTTGCGATTTGTTCAGGATTACTCGATTAAAATTTCAGATGTAATGACAAAAGAAAACTTAGTGACTGCACCAGTTGGCACTACGTTAAAAGAAGCTGAAAAAACGCTTCAGCAATATAAGATCGAAAAACTGCCACTCGTAGATGATGAAGGCACGCTACAAGGCTTGATCACTATTAAAGATATCGAAAAAGTGATTGAGTTCCCGAACTCTGCAAAAGACTCACAAGGCCGTTTGTTAGTAGGGGCAGCCGTAGGTGTGACGAAAGACGCCCTTCTTCGTGTAGAGAAGTTAGTACAAGCAGGTGTGGATGCGATTGTTATCGACACAGCACATGGACATTCTGAAGGCGTTCTTCAAAAAGTTCGTGAAGTAAGAGATGCTTATCCTAAGTTAACGATCATCGCAGGTAACGTTGCTACGGCAGAAGCAACACGTGATCTGATCGAAGCAGGAGCGAGCGTGGTTAAAGTAGGAATCGGACCTGGTTCGATCTGTACGACACGTGTTGTTGCCGGTGTAGGTGTACCACAAGTGACTGCTGTTTATGATTGCGCAACCGAGGCGAAGAAGTATGGAGTACCGATCATTGCAGATGGTGGTATCAAATACTCTGGAGATATCGTTAAAGCGATCGCAGCAGGCGGTCATGCTGTTATGCTAGGCAGTATGCTTGCTGGTGTATCTGAGAGTCCAGGAGAGCGTGAAATCTTCCAGGGACGCCAATTTAAAGTTTATCGCGGCATGGGTTCAGTTGGCGCGATGGAGCGAGGAAGCAGCGACCGCTATTTCCAGGAAAATAATAAAAAGCTTGTTCCAGAAGGTATCGAAGGACGTTTACCTTATAAAGGACCATTGGCTGATACAGTATATCAGTTGATCGGCGGTATCCGTTCAGGTATGGGTTATTGTGGAACTGCAACGATTGATGAGCTTCAAAATGATTCCCGTTTTGTAAAAATTACGGGTGCTGGACTTCGTGAGAGTCATCCGCACCAAGTTCAAATTACTAAAGAAGCACCAAATTATTCAGTCTAAAGACACATTTTTAGGACAGAGGTATAACCTCTGTCTATTTTTTTGAAAATGTGTATGGTACAATAACTTTTGTGTGTAAATGGGTTTGGAGGTGCAGTTTTTTGAACAGCAAGATAAAACAACTTTTAGTGGTGACACTGATTTTTTCATTTTTTACGACGAGTTTATTAGGATTTTCAAAGTCAGCAAGTGCAGCACCGTCTTTAGATGTAGCAGCTGAAGGGGCTATACTTGTGGATGCAGAAACGGGGAAAATACTATATCAGAAAAATGCTGATAAGTTACTCGCTCCTGCAAGTATGAGTAAGATGATGACCGAATACCTATTACTAGAAGCCATTGACAAGAAAAAGATATCTTGGGATCAGAAAACAAGTATTTCTGAATATGCCCATAAGATTTCTCAAAATCGAACATTATCGAACGTACCTTTACGTGTAGATGAAAAATATACAGTTCGTGAGTTATACCAAGCGATGGCCATCTATTCCGCTAATGGAGCAACCATTGCTTTAGCAGAACTCATTGCGGGTTCTGAAGGTGAGTTCGTTAAAAAGATGAATGCCAAAGCAAAAGAACTAGGCATGAAAGATTTCAACTTTGTTAACTCATCGGGCCTTAATAATAAAGATCTGTTCGGCAACCATAATTCAGGCAGTGAAACAGACGAGAACATGATGAGTCCTCGGGCTACTGCTATTCTAGCGTACAACTTACTTAACGATCATCCAGAAGTATTAGAAACAGCTAGTGTTCCACGTTTGAAATTCCGTCAGGGCACTGATGATGAAATTCAGATGGAGAACTGGAACTGGATGCTTCCTGAGCTCAATAGTGGCTATGAGGGAGTAGACGGACTAAAAACAGGATCGACAGACCTTGCAGGTAACTGTTTTACAGGTACAGTGAAAAAAGGAGATACTCGCCTTATTTCAGTTGTTATGAAAACAGGAACTCGCTTGGATCGTTTTAAAGAAACAAAGAAACTATTTGATTTTGGATTTGCAAACTTTGAAAAAGAGCAAATCTTAAAAGATAACTATCAAGTGAAAGGCAACAAAACAGTTCCTGTCGTAAAAGGTAAGGAAAAAGAAGTTAAAGTTGCTACGAAAGAACCTCTTTCCATGGTGATCAAAAGAGGAGAGAAAGAAAACTATAAGCCTAAATTTGTTATGGATAAGAAGAAGATGACAAAAGATGGCGAACTGACAGCACCTGTTAAAAAAGGAGAAGTTGTCGGTCATATCAATGTTGAGTATACAGGCAGCGGCGAAGACTACGGCTACTTGCTCGATGGTGAAACAAAAGGTAAGACAGAAGTAGTAACGACTCAATCCGTTGAAAAAGCGAACTGGTTCGTTCTTGCGTTACGCGGTGTTGGCGGATTCTTTGGCGGACTTTGGTCTGGTGCCGTTGATATGGTTAAAGGCTGGTTTTAATTTTATACGAATATCAGAAGTTCTTTAGCATTTGCTGAAGAGCTTCTTTTTTTCTGAAAATATAGAGAGCTTGCGCTTTTTTTGATTTGCGATAAAATAGATGAGAATACTAGTTTTATCTTAAAACAACCGAAAATTGTTGTTATAACACATATAATTCAGGGGGTAGTAAGCATGTTAAAAACAGGTACTGAACGTGTAAAAAGAGGAATGGCAGAAATGCAAAAAGGCGGCGTCATCATGGACGTTGTAAACGCAGAACAAGCTCGTATTGCGGAAGCTGCAGGAGCAGTAGCGGTAATGGCACTTGAGCGTGTTCCTTCAGATATTCGTGCTGCAGGCGGAGTAGCGCGTATGGCTGATCCTACTATCACAGAAGAAGTTTTGAATGCTGTTTCTATTCCCGTAATGGCGAAAGCGCGTATCGGACATATCGTTGAAGCACGTGTTCTTGAAGCGATGGGTGTTGACTATATCGATGAGAGTGAAGTTCTAACGCCAGCGGATGAAGTTTTCCACTTATTGAAGAGCGATTACACAGTTCCTTTCGTATGTGGAGCACGTGATCTTGGAGAGGCGTCACGCCGTATCGCTGAAGGTGCATCTATGCTTCGTACAAAAGGTGAGCCTGGAACAGGCAACATCGTTGAAGCGGTACGCCACATGAGAATGATTCAAGGGCAGATTCGCAAAGTAGTTGCTATGAGCGAAGACGAGTTGATGACAGAAGCTAAGAACTTAGGCGCACCATTTGAAGTTCTTCTTCAAATTAAAAAAGCGGGCAAACTTCCTGTCGTTAACTTTGCAGCAGGCGGAATTGCAACACCAGCGGATGCAGCGCTTATGATGGAACTTGGCGCTGATGGCGTATTCGTCGGATCAGGAATCTTCAAGTCTGAGAACCCAGAAAAGTTTGCTCGTGCGATCGTTGAAGCGACAACTCACTACCAAGACTACAAACTAATCGCTGAACTATCTAAAGGTCTCGGAACGGCAATGAAGGGAATCGACATCTCAACGCTAGCTCACGGTGAGCGCATGCAGGAGCGAGGCTGGTAAAGCCATGCTGAAAATCGGAGTATTAGCCTTACAAGGTGCGGTACGCGAACATGTAGCAGCGATTGAAGCAAGTGGAGCAGAAGCTGTAGCGGTAAAGCGTATCGATGAACTATCAGACTTAGACGGTTTAGTGATACCAGGCGGCGAAAGTACAGCGATGAGACGATTGATCGATAAATATCATTTCCTAGAACCTTTAAAGAAGTTTGCTCAAAACAAACCAGTTTTCGGAACATGTGCAGGACTGATCTTGATGGCGAAACGCATCCAAGGACAAGATACAGCACACCTTGAACTGATCGATATGACGGTTGAGCGCAATGCGTTCGGGCGCCAGGTGGACAGTTTTGAAGCAGATCTCATGATCCATGGTGTAGGGGAAGATTATACGGGCGTATTTATCCGAGCACCATTTATTATTGAAGTCGGACCGGAAGTTGAAATTCTATCGAAGCATAACGACCGAATCGTAGCGGCTAAACAAGGACATTTCCTATGTGCAGCATTCCATCCAGAGCTGACCGACGACTACAGGCTTCATCAATATTTTGTAAAAATGGTACAATCGTCTAAAGAAGTAGTTGCATAAAATACAAAAATGCTGTACATTACTATAAAATCATTATAAAAAATCAATGACAGGAACTAGTAGCAAAATTAACTTTGTTTAGAGAGTCGGTGGCTGGTGAAAACCGATCAAGGTGTTTTGTGAATCCATCCTCGAGTGAAGAGCCGAACGTTCAGTAAGCTTTTCCGGTGAAGAACCGTTACATGTAATCGAGCCGGCAATAGAAACCTTCTATTGCAATTAGGGTGGCAACGCGGGTTAACTCTCGTCCCTATTTCTAATTTTTATTAGAGATAGCGGGCGGGAGTTTTTTGTTTTCTCATGTGACATCTAAGGCATGATTGAACTTAACTTCTTTGGAAGGTTGAACGAAGTGTAAGGTGCGAGACTCCTGCGGGATGAGTGAGCAGGTGAGACTCCTAAAAGCGCATAGCGCTAGGAGGCTCACCGCACACCCCGCGGAAAGCGAGCGACCTGAAACGTAGTCAACTACTTTCAAAACTTTCAATAACTGCAAAGCAAAAGAAAACCGTGATTTTTTATAAACTAAAGGAGGACATAAACATGTTAGATTTAAAATTTGTTCGTGCCAATTTTGAAGAAGTAAAAGAAAAGTTATCTGCACGTGGTGAAGACCTATCTGGATTGGATAAGTTTGAAGCATTAGATCAGCGCCGCCGTGAGTTGATTGGTGAAACGGAAGCTCTAAAATCTAAGCGTAACGAAGTATCTAAGCAAGTAGCAGAATTTAAGCGTGAGAAAAAAGACGCGGACCATCTGATCACAGAGATGCGCGAAGTAGGTGACAAGGTCAAAACGATGGATGAAGAGCTTCGTCAAGTAGAAGAAGATCTTCACGGCATCATGCTAACATTGCCTAACATCCCGCATGAAAGTGTTCCTGTTGGTGACACAGAAGACGATAACGTACCTGTACGTCACTGGGGAGAGGTTCCTGAGTTTGCTTTTGAAGCAAAACCTCACTGGGATATCGCAACTGAACTAAACATCGTTGATTTTGAACGGGGAGCAAAAGTAACAGGCAGCCGTTTCGCTTTTTATAAAGGATTAGGAGCTCGTTTAGAGCGTGCACTTATCAACTTCATGATGGATCTACATGAAGACGAGCATGGTTATACTGAAGTATTGCCTCCATACATGGTTAATCGTCAGAGCATGACAGGAACAGGTCAACTTCCAAAGTTTGAAGAAGACGCGTTCAAAATTCGTGAAGAAGACTATTTCTTGATTCCAACTTCTGAAGTACCTGTAACGAACATGCACCGAGAAGAGATTCTAACAGCTGATGAACTTCCAATCACGTATGCGGCATACAGCGCATGTTTCCGTTCTGAAGCGGGATCTGCAGGACGCGACACGCGAGGTTTGATTCGTCAGCATCAGTTTAATAAAGTAGAGCTAGTTCGCTTCGTTAAACCTGAGGATTCTTATGAAGAGCTCGAGAAGCTTACAGGACACGCTGAGAAAGTCCTTCAGCTGCTTAACCTTCCGTACCGTGTACTGAGCATGTGTACAGCGGATCTAGGTTTCACAGCAGCTAAGAAGTACGATATCGAAGTATACCTTCCAAGCTACGCAGAGTACCGCGAGATTTCTTCTTGCTCTAACTTTGAAGATTTCCAAGCGCGCCGTGCTCAAATTCGTTTCCGTCGCGATGCAAAAGGGAAGCCGGAATTCGTTCACACGCTAAACGGATCTGGACTTGCTATTGGTCGAACAGTAGCTGCTATCTTAGAGAACTACCAACAAGAAGATGGCACTGTAGTCATTCCAGAAGTTCTGCGTCCTTATATGGGCAACAAAGAAGTAATTAAGTAAAAAGTGAAAGAAGCTGACTCTAAAAAGGTATCCAGAGGGACCTTTAGAGTCAGCTTTTATCTGTTTATTAGGTGTAAAAGCTTTACCATAGGTGGTCCGAATAAGTTTTCAGGTGGTGGCAAGTTGTCTAGCAGTCAAAATTCAGGATTCACAGGTGAAAGTCATAGGACTACAGGTGGTAAGCACTGTTTTAGCGGCGAACGTGTAATAAATATAAGAACACGTACCGTAAAACCGTATCTTCAAAAAAGATAAATAAAAACCAAAAAAAGTTTTTAAAAACCGTTGACACTTTATTTATCAGCATGTTATTATAGTTCTTGTCAGTCACACGGAGGTATACCCAAGTCCGGCTGAAGGGATCGGTCTTGAAAACCGACAGGGGTTTAACGACCCGCGGGGGTTCGAATCCCTCTACCTCCTCCATATACATATTCAACCTCATCTGAGTTTCTCGGATGAGGTTTTTTGTTGTGTTTTTTCTTATTAAGAATTGAATCATCTACATTTAAAACACCGATAGAAAACCCTAAAATATTTTAGCCATTCATACCAATGCATGTAAGCGCTAACACTTTAAAGTGATAAAATTTAGTATTGACAGAACTTTTAGACAGGGCGTATGATGACAACTATAACTTAATTCAATAACGCAATGCTTATTCAGAGAGACCGAGGGATCAGGCCCTATGACGTCCGGCAACCTCCATTATGGAACGGTGCTACTTCCTGCAGAATGGTGAGTCATTCTGGAAGATAAGTCGATGTTTACTTATTCGCCCTCTTCCATGGAATGAAGAGGGCTTTTTTATATTGTAAGGAGGATGACATATGATCGAGATCAAGGACGTTACGAAATTATATAAAGTAAAAGGCAAAGAGATCGTCGGAGTGAAGAATGTGTCACTGACGATCGATAAAGGTGAGATCTTTGGCATTGTAGGATACAGCGGGGCTGGAAAAAGTTCATTGTTGCGCTGTCTGAACTTATTAGAAAAGCCAACATCAGGAGAGATCAAGATCGATGGCATCTCAATTACGAAGCTAGGAAAAAAGGAGTTGCGTGAGGAGCGCCTGAAGATCGGAATGATATTTCAGCATTTTTATTTGATCAGTGCGAAGACGGTTTTTGAAAACATTGCTTTCGCTTTAAAAGCAGCAGGAAAAACGAAAGAAGAAATCAACGGTAAAACAAACGAGCTTTTAAAAATGGTGGGATTAGAGGATCAAAAAGATCAGTACCCTTCTCAGCTGAGCGGTGGCCAGAAACAGCGTGTTGGTATCGCGAGAGCTCTTGCGAACGATCCGAAGGTATTACTTTGTGATGAAGCGACTTCAGCTCTTGATCCGAACACAACGAAATCGATCCTTTCCTTGCTAAAGTCCATCAATAAAAAGTTAGGCATTACGATCGTGTTGATCACTCATGAGATGGAAGTGGTAAAAGAGATCTGCCACCGAATGGCGATCATGCAGGATGGAGAAATCATCGAGTCAGGTGATGTGTACAACATTTTTGCTAATCCAGAAAAAGAGCTCACAAAAACGTTCATCAGCTCTGTAATTCAAATGGATCTGCCAGAACCTCTTCTGAAAAATAGAAAAGGAACGGTGATTAAAATCCAGTTCAAAGGAGCCATAGCAGAAGAGGCTGTAGTTTCTGAGCTTTTCCAAAACTACCGTGTAAAAGGAAATATTCTTCACGGTAAGATCGAATATATTCAAGACACGCCGCTTGGTATCTTCATCATGGAACTTGTCGGTGAAGAGGCAGAAGTGAAGCGAGCGATCTCCTATATTGAGAGTCGAATAGAAAACCTTGAGGTGGTGAAACAAGTTGCTTGATTCTATTTTGAACATCCTTCCAGATCTAAATAAAGCATTCTTTGAAACGCTATATATGGTCGCTATATCACTCGGTGTATCATTAGTGGTTGGCCTACCGCTTGGAATCATCCTATTTGTAACAGACAAAGGATTGTTGTTTGAGAATGCATGGGTTAAACAGATAGCGGGCATTCTTGTGAACTTAATCCGCTCGGTACCCTTCATCATTTTATTGGTCGCTTTATTACCGCTAACACAACTGATCACGGGGACTACAATCGGACCAACAGCAGCATCTGTCTCACTATCTGTCGCAGCCATCCCGTTTTTTGCAAGGCTTGTAGAAACATCACTACGAGAGATCGATAAAGGCGTAATTGAAGCGGCCGTTGCAGTAGGTGCTACGCCATGGATGATCATCCGTGAAGTCCTTCTACCAGAAGCGAAGCCAGGAATCGTTCAAGCGATAACAGTAACAGCCATCAGCTTACTTGGCTATTCAGCCATGGCAGGTATCGTCGGCGGCGGAGGAATTGGAGACTTCGCCATCCGCTTCGGCTACTACCGCTACGACAACACGATCATGCTCACAACCGTAATCCTACTAATCGTAATCGTCCAGCTCATGCAAGTCATCGGAGACAGTGCGGCGAAGGTTGTGAATAAACGATAATTTTTTTACTAAAGGGTAGACGAGAATAATTTACCTATTAAGGTTTAGGTAAAAAAAGACATCATTGGCAAGTTGATTGGAGTGTAAGGTGTGAGACTCCTGCGGGACGAGCGGTCAGGTGAGACCCTTAATGGCGCGAAGCGGCAAGGGGCTCACCGGTCGCCCCGCGGAAAGCGAAGCACCTGGAACGGAAATCAACCGCTCACAAGAACATCAAAGAAAAACTGTCATTTTTAAAAGGAGATCAACATGAAAAAAATCATACTTACCTTACTAACAGCTCTGCTTGCCTTCGGCTTAGCAGGATGTTCATCTTCATCAGATGCATCAAAAGAAAAAGAAGTAACCTTAGGCGCAACAGCAGGACCATACACAGACATGGTCAACAAAGCGATCAAACCCTCATTAGAGAAAAAAGGATATAAAGTAAAAGTCATAGAATTCAGCGACTATATTCAACCAAACATGGCATTATCAAAAGGCGATCTAGACGCGAACCTTTTTCAGCACAAAGTGTACATGGAGAATTTCGCAAAAGAAAAGAACTTGAAGCTTTCAGAAGTTATCATCGTTCCAACAGCACCAATGGGCCTCTATTCTGAGAAGTTCAAATCGGTTAAGGACATTAAAGAAGGCAGCACGGTCGCTATTCCGAACGACCCGGTTAACTTAGCGCGCACGCTGCTCATGCTTGAAGATGCAAAATTGATCACCATTAAAGAGGGAATCAACGAACTAACAGCTTCTGAAAAAGATGTTAAAGATAACCCTAAGAAGCTTGTGTTCAAACCATTAGAAGCGGCTCAGCTTCCACGTGCTGTTCAAAGTGCCGATGTTGCAGCTGTGCCTGGTAACTTTGCTCTAGCAGCAAAGATGGACTTATTGGATGCAATTCAACTAGAGAACATGCCGGACACGTACCGTAACCGTGTTGTCGTGAACACGAAGGATGTAGATTCTGCATTTGCAAAAGATATTAAGAAGGTAGTGGAATCGAAGGAGTTTGAAGAAGTGATCGATAAGGAATTTGAAGGCTTCGGAAAACCAGGATGGATGAAGAAATAAAATCAAACAAAACCCCGGGCTCATAAGAATGAGAGCCGGGGTTTTCTATGTTTATAAGCGTACTTCTCGTTTCGCTTCAATCTTTTGTGCAATCTTTTCTACGATATGATCGATGGACTCTGGATTATCGCGAAGATCGTAATCATTGATGTTCACACGAAGCACAGGGCAAGAATTAAAAGAAGCGATCCACTTTTCATAGCGGTCGTACATCTCTTCCCAGTAGGAAACCGGTGTTTCTTGCTCCATCTTACGGCCGCGTTTTTGAATACGAGCTAAGATATTATCTAGAGAGCCTTCTAAGTATATCAAGCAATCAGGCTGTGGGAAGTATGGTGTCATGACCATAGCTTCAAACAGGTGAGTATACGTTTCGTAATCTACATCAGACATGTTGCCTTTATCAAAGTGCATGCGAGCAAATATACCTGTGTCTTCATAGATCGAACGGTCTTGCACAAACCCGCCGCCATAGTCGAACATTCTTTTTTGCTCTTTGAAGCGTTCTGCTAAAAAGAAAATCTGCAGGTGAAAGCTCCAGCGCTTAAAATCATGATAAAAGTTTTCTAAGTATGGGTTGTTATCCACTTTCTCCATGGAAGTACGAAACTTTAATTTTTCAGCAAGTGCATTCGTAAACGTAGATTTACCCGCACCTACCATACCGGCCACTGTAATGACAGCATCGTTTGGGATTCCGTATTGTATGAGTTTACTCATCGCGCAACTTCTCCTTTTTTCAGAGTTGCATCGATTAGGGAAAAGATCTTCTCTTTATCCGCTTCATACGCAACAAAATCTAAATCATCTCCGTTAAACGAGAGTACAGGAATCTCCGGGTGCTGCTTTTTAAAAGCAGTCATGAACGTCTCGTAATCTTCAGCTAACTGTTCTAAGTACGCTGGCTCCATATTTTGCTCGATAAAACGTCCGCGCTTTCGTACGCGATCAAGCAACGTATCCAGACTAGCGTTCAAATAGATGATCACGTTCGGAACAGGCATATCCTCTGTAAGGATATCAAAGCACTGCATGTATTTATGAAGATTTCCGTCTTTTAGCGTTCGTCCGGCAAAAATACGGTTCTTAAAGATATGATAATCAGAAACGACAGGGATCTGTTTAGATAGATACTGCCCTTGAATCTCTTCAAGCTGTTTATACCTGTTGCAAAGAAAGAACATCTCGGTTTGAAAACTCCACTCATCGATGTTGTCGTAAAATTTTCCGAGAAAAGGATTCTCCTCTACAATCTCTTTCAATAATTGAAAGTTATAGTGCTCGGCAATAGCTTTTGCGAGCGATGTTTTCCCTACGCCAATCGGCCCTTCAACTGCGATAAAGGGGGTTGAACTCATCTTCCTTTTCCTCCCTTATAAATAACAAACGAAAAATTACAGACAAAGAATATTGTAGCATACGTTTGGAAAAGGTGGTGAGATTATCAGTAAAAAGTTAATGGTAAATATGCTATTTAGTACATCGTTTTATGTTTGTTTTCATTTGCCTGATCGATGATCTCTTTTAAATCCAACTCTTCGCTCTTGCTGATATCGGCATTCAATGTCTTTTCCATTAAGATTAAGGCTCTTTCATTATCTTCTTCTATATTAGATGCTGAACAATCAGCTGGTGCATAAAGTGTAAAACCTCTCATATAAGCATCGTTTGCTGTAAAAAGAACACATATGTTACCGGCGACACCGCAAAGGATTAAAGTTTGGACACCCAGCTCATTTAATAAGGTAGATAAAGGTGTCGAGAAAAATCCAGAATGCTTGGGTTTGACGACAAAGAAATCATCATCGTCTGGCTGTAATTTTTTTACGAATTCACCACCGGGTTGTGTGGAGCAATAATCAACAAGCTTGTGCTTATCTGACTGCCATTGTCCGAAGTTATCGTTCACGTAAATCACCGGTATCTTTTCTTCTTTTGCACGCTGTTTCAGATCATAAATTTTATCGGCGATCGGTGCAGAAGTTTTTAACAAGAGCGGCGCTTCGGGAAAATTAAAGTCGTTGATGACGTCAATAATAAGCAAAGCGACTGGTATTTTATTGTTCTCGTGCTGATGTTGCTTTTCCATTACGAATCCTCTCTTTCGTTTATGCATGTAAATAAATCTATATAATGTAAGTAACGAATTTGATCTATACAACCATTCCTTTCTTTATTATTAGCAAAACCTCTTGTATAATCTCTTACAACTAAAACTTTGGAGCGAAAATGATGGAGATCTTAGAAAAAGATGAATATTACATGGAGCTTGCATTAGAAGAAGCTCAAAAAGCAGCGGATATTGGTGAGGTTCCCATTGGGGCTATTTTAGTCATAGACGATGAAATCATCGCAAGAGCCCATAATCTGCGTGAAGCCGAACAAAGAGCGATCGCTCACGCAGAGCTTCTAGCCATCGATCAGGCTTGTAGAGAAAAGGAAGCTTGGCGACTTGAAGGAGCAACATTATACGTAACGCTTGAACCGTGTGCGATGTGTTCGGGCGCGATTGTCCTATCAAGAGTGAGTCGAGTTGTATACGGAGCGGCTGATCCTAAAGGAGGCTGCGCGGGAACGTTAATGAACCTTTTACAAGAAGAGCGCTTTAACCACCAATGTGAGGTTGTGGCCGGTGTAAAAGGTGAAGCATGTGGTCATATTCTTTCTCGTTTTTTTAAAAACCTTCGCGATCGTAAAAGGAAGGAAAAGGAAGAGCGTAGAAAGGAGCTTTAGTGCTCCTGCGGTTGATTTTTTTAAAAGGACATAGTATACTAAATCTTGCACATTTAGTTGTGCATCTAACAACGTTATACACTTTGTCGCGCTAGATGGGGAGGTAGCGGTGCCCTGTACTCGCAATCCGCTGTAGCGAGGTTGAATTCCTCTCCTCGGCTAGTTCAACGTATGGTCTGACGGACGTAAGTGGTGTTGATGTCCGGGTCCTGCGCAACGGAGACCCATGAACCCTGTCAGGTCCGGAAGGAAGCAGCAGTAAGTGGACCACTTCGTGTGCCGTAGGGCAACCTGGACTGAGCTAACTGCGTTTGTACGCATAGGTTGACTATTCCAAAGAGAGGTGCGCGGCATTCTAATATATAAACAATAACTCACCCTTGTTTCAGGGGTGAGTTTTTTGTAATGTTTCAGTATAATATAGAAAGAATGAAGGGATATAAAAGGAGGCAAAGGGATGAGTTATCAAGCGCTCTACCGCGTATGGAGGCCACAGAGCTTTGAAGATATGGTCGGGCAGGAACACATTACAAAAACGATTCAAAATGCCTTGATGCAGGACAAGCTTTCCCATGCCTACCTGTTTTCAGGACCACGAGGAACGGGTAAAACAAGTGCGGCGAAGATTATTGCCAAAGCTGTTAACTGTGAACGGGCTCCAGTTTCTGAGCCATGTAATGAATGTGACGCTTGTAGAGGGATCACGAACGGCTCGATATCTGATGTACTTGAGATCGATGCCGCGTCTAATACAGGTGTGGATGATATAAGGGATATTCGGGACAAAGTAAAATTTGCGCCGTCCTCTGTTACGTACAAAGTCTATATCATAGATGAAGTACATATGCTTTCAACTGGTGCGTTTAACGCGTTGTTAAAAACGTTAGAAGAACCGCCAAGCCATGTTATTTTTATTCTGGCAACGACCGAGCCGCATAAAATTCCGGCAACAATCGTTTCCCGATGTCAGCGGTTCGATTTTAAGCGGATTTCTTCACAGTCTATCATCGGCAGAATGAGGCAGATCGTAGATGCTAACGGCACTGAAGTGGATGAAGAAGCTCTTCAACTGCTAGCAAGAGCAGCTGAAGGTGGAATGCGTGATGCTTTAAGTCTGCTCGACCAAGCGATCTCCTATAGTGATGATAAAGTAAGAGTTGAAGATGTTTTGTCGGTAACGGGCTCAGCCTCACAAAAACATCTTTCTGAGATGGCAGAAGCCTTTTTAGAAAAAGATGTTTCCAAAGCTCTTACATTATCGACGGAACTTTTACATGAAGGTAAAGATCCAGTCCGCTTTTTAGGAGATCTTATCTACTATTATAGAGACATGCTTCTATATAAAACGGCACCTCAATTAGAAGAGCTGTTAGAACGGGTCTCAACGGACGAAGATTTTGCACGATTAGCAGAGGCTACAGCTGCAGAAGACATCTATGCGATCATCGGTCAGTTGAATGCTGCACAACAAGAGATGAAATGGACGAACCATCCTAAGATTTTCTTAGAGACTACGTTCATCAAGATTTGTTACCAAAAGCAAGAAGGAATCTCGCCGCAAGCGGGGAATCCTTCTGTTGAACCGTTAATGCAAAGAATTGAGCAATTAGAACAAGAACTTAAGAAGATGAAAGAAAGCGGCTGGTCATCTAACGGATCATCATCCCAAACGGA
This sequence comes from Bacillus sp. E(2018), assembly GCF_005503015.1. Classification (NCBI taxonomy): domain Bacteria; kingdom Bacillati; phylum Bacillota; class Bacilli; order Caryophanales; family Bacillaceae; genus Bacillus; species Bacillus sp. E(2018). The sequence goes on from NZ_SCOL01000012.1 coordinate 15,936, forward strand.
AGCAGAAGCTCCAAGAGAGAAACGAGTGATACGAGGTCAAGGCGGAGCATCACAAACGCAAGTAAAAGAGATGCTCAAAAAAGCAAAAAAACCAAACCTTGTTCAGCTTAAAGGGATGTGGGGAGAGATCTTAGATAAGATCCGCTCTGAAAAAGTAAGTGCCTATGCCCTTCTTTCAGGAGCAGAGCCGGTAGCTTGTTCAGATCAAATCTTTTTGCTGGCATTTCAGCATGAAATCCACCGTCAAATGGCATCTCAAGAGAACAACAGAAGCTATGTTGAAAGCGCAGTTTATAGTACAATAGGAAAGAACCTGTCCATGCTATCCATATTGGATCCGGAATGGCAGAAACTAAAAGCTGATTTCATTAAAGAACAACAGCAAGGCCAGCCATCTTCTGAAGAAAAAGAAAAAACAGAAGACCCTCTCATCGCAGAGGCGATCAAATTAGTTGGCGATGATTTAATTGAGATAAAAGAAGAGGAAGAATAAAAGGAGGAATTGTACGATGATGAAAGGCAACATGAACAATATGATGAAACAAATGCAAAAAATGCAGCGTGACATGGCAAAAGCTCAAGAGGAACTAAAAGATAAAGTGATCGAAGGAACAGCTGGCGGCGGTATGGTTACTGTTAAAGCGAACGGTCATAAAGAGATCATCGACATTATCATTAAAGAAGAAGTTGTAGATCCAGATGATATCGACATGCTTCAAGACCTTGTGTTAGCAGCTACGAACGATGCACTTAAGAAAGTAGACGAGCTTGTATCACAAGACATGGGCAAATTCACAAAAGGACTTAACATTCCTGGAATGTTCTAGGAATAGGCTATGCATTATCCTGAACCGATCTCAAAGCTGATTGAAAGCTTTATGAAATTGCCGGGCATCGGACCGAAAACGGCGGTTCGCCTGGCATTTTTCGTATTGGAAATGAAAGAAGATGACGTGCTCGATTTTGGACGAGCACTCGTTAACGCGAAACGTCAGCTTATCTACTGTTCCAACTGCTTTCATATTACTGACCGTGATCCTTGTATGATCTGCGATGATTCGAGCAGAGATAGAACGACGATCTGTGTTGTTCACGACTCCAAGGATGTTATTGCGATGGAAAAAATGAAAGAATACCGCGGACTCTATCATGTCCTTCACGGTGCCATCTCACCAATGGACGGCGTAGGACCAGAAGATATTAAAGTCGCAGAACTTTTAAAGCGCCTAACCGATGAAGGTATTCAAGAAATTATCATGGCTACTGATCCGAACATTGAGGGCGAAGCCACTGCCATGTATATCGCAAGACTTCTAAAACCAACGGGTATCAAGATTACTCGTATTGCCCATGGCCTCCCTGTAGGTGGAGACTTGGAGTATGCGGATGAAGTAACGCTATCCAAAGCGCTTGAAGGAAGAAGAGAAATCTAACTAAAGGGGTTGCTTGCATGTTTTTTTCCCGAAAAGGGCGATTGAAGCGATCCGGAGATGAAGAGCTGCTTCAAAGTCTTGATGAGCTAAAGATAGACTGGATGCATCAAAAAGAAATGGTTGAACGCAGTGTCGAGCCATCTGAAGAGGTTATCTTTAAGCTTCAACTAGCAGAATCAAAATACTTCTTCTTATTAAAAGAAGCGAAAAAAAGAAACGTGACGACCAGCAAGTTAAAATAACTGCTGGTCTTTTTTTTGGACAACTCCCATACAATGACTAGTAAATAACTTGGATGTTGTATAGGAGGAATCACATAATGGAGCCAATAACGGTAATCGCTATTCTTGGAACGATCATCTTTGTTCTGCTTCTAGTAGGCGCTCCAATGCGGCCGATACGCTGGATCGGATTCGGCATTACACGCTTTTGTATTGGTGCACTGTTACTGTTCTTATTAAATGCCATCGGGAACTCATATGATATTCATATTCCGATCAATGCGTTTACCGCGCTGATTTCAGGGATCGCTGGACTACCAGGGATAGCTTCCCTAGTAGCCATTGAATTCTTTATCTTGAACTAGGGGATTCATATGTATTCTTAAACCAAGGTTTAGAGAGCGATAATAAGCTTTCTAAACCTTTTTTCATTTATTTAAAGTAATTTTAAAATAACTATTGACCTTAAATCACAATACGTGATATATTAGTTCTTGTCGCTGCAACACATGAAACATTGTTGCAGGCGGGAAACAAATTTTAAAAAAACGGTTGACTTCTTATTATAAAGATGTTATCCTAATAAAGTCGCTAAAACGAGCGGCTAACAAAAAAAGAAACACACAGTTCTTTGAAAACTGAACAAAAGAAATAGGTAAGGAATTAAGAATTAATTCCGTCAGTTTTAAAATCGAGCAAGACAAACACTTTTATGGAGAGTTTGATCCT
>NZ_SCOL01000013.1 GCF_005503015.1 Bacillus sp. E(2018)
GGTGCGAGACTCCTGGGGGATCAGCGGGACAGGTGAGACTCTTAACAGCGCATAGCGCTAAGAGGCTCACCGCACGCCCCCCGGAAAGCGAGCATCCTGAAACGGAAATCAACTACTTTCAAGAGCGACGAAGACAACAAATAAAAAACGCCCCTGTGCCAAATATGACACAGAGACGTATGGATAGACGCGGTTCCACTCTGTTTAACAGGCTTATCAAAACTCACCTGTTCCCTTAAGCTCCATAACGGGGAGTTACCGCCCAAACCTACTAAGACTTTCGGCAAGGGACTCCGAGGGGCACTTCAGCAAGCTTTTTCATGAACCACTTTCAGCCGGTGATGGTTCTCTCTATTATGAAAAGGCGCTAGCCTACTTTCCTCATCTGCGTTTTACGCTTTTATTATAAGTTTCTTTTACTATATTATAATCTTTGCAAAATGTGTACTTTTATTACTTTTTAATTTGAGTCAGTACAGCATTTATGCGCTTTGTAATCACATCTTTACCTAAAAGAGAAACAGCAGCAGGCAGATCTGGACCATGTTGTTGACCTGTCGTCGCCACACGGATCGGCATGAACAAGTTCTTCCCTTTTTGACCTGTTTCTTTTTGAACAGCTTTCATCATCGCTTTGATGTCTTCCGCTTCAAAAGAATCACTGTTTTCGATCTGAGTTAAGAACGATTCCATAACAGATGGAACACCTTCACCCTGCAATACTTCAAGTGCTTCTCCTTCATACTCGATCTCTTCTTTGAAGAAAAGTTCTGTTAAGTCTACGATCTCAGCACCGTAGCTCATTTTTTCCTGATGAAGAGCGACAAGCTTTGTGATCCACTCTTGTTCTTCAGGGCTAGGGTTTTCAGAAACTCTGCCCGCTTTTACTAGGTGAGGCATACACAACTCAACGATACGAGCTACGTCTTGCTGTTTCATATATTGGTTGTTCAGCCATTCTAACTTTTGCGTATCAAATACTGCAGGTGCTTTGGATAAACGGTTCGGATCAAAGATTTCAATGAACTGTTCTTTGCTGAAGATCTCTTCTTCTCCACCTGGAGACCAGCCTAGTAGAGCTATAAAGTTAAACAGCGCTTCTGGCAAGTAACCTAAATCTTTGTATTGCTCGATAAACTGAACGATCGATTCGTCACGTTTGCTCAGTTTTTTACGATTTTCGTTTACGATCAATGTTGTGTGACCGAACTTCGGATGAGAAAAACCAAGCGCATCATAGATTAATAACTGCTTTGGTGTGTTTGAGATGTGATCATCCCCACGAAGGACGTGAGATATCGCCATTTCGTGATCATCAATAACTACCGCATAGTTGTAAGTTGGGATACCATCTTTCTTTACGATAACAAAATCACCAAAGCCGCTTGATTCAAATGAAACTTCACCTTTTACCATGTCATCAAACGTGATCGTACGGTCTTGTGGAACCTTAAAACGAATGCTCGGACGGCGACCTTCTTCTTCTAGAGCCGCTTTTTCTTCAACTGATAAGTTTAGACAGCGTCCATCATAAACGGGAGTATCCCCTTTTGCCATCTGCTCTTCGCGAGAAGCCTCAAGCTCTTCTTCCGTACAATAACAAGTGTATGCAAGACCTTTTGAAAGTAGTTCATCTGTATACTTCTCGTATAGATCTAAACGTTCCATCTGACGATACGGACCGTAATCTCCTCCGATATCAACACTTTCATCCCAATCCATACCTAGCCATTTCAGATGATCCAGCTGACTCTCTTCTCCGCCTTGAATATTACGCTTTTGATCTGTATCTTCAATACGAATAATAAATTTTCCGCCAGTGTGGCGTGCATATAGATAATTGAATAGAGCTGCACGTGCATTCCCTATATGTAAGTGTCCTGTTGGACTTGGTGCATAACGCACTCGAACTTCGTTTGCCATCATGTTTCACCTCTATAATTTTTTTCTTCTTTGGATGAATGGTTGGATCGTTTGACTGATCCTCTTCACTGAAAAGTTGATTGGAGTGCAAGGTGCGAGACTCCTGGGGGATCAGCGGGACAGGTGAGACTCTTAAAAGCGCAGAGCGCTAAGAGGCTCACCGCACGCCCCCCGGAAAGCGAGCAACCTGGAACGGAAATCAACCGCTCCCTTAAACTCCATAGCCTTCCTTCTACAGCAGTATAACTATGCCTTCTCTATCAAAACAACCGCTTGAGCTGCGATTCCCTCTTCGCGTCCAGGAAACCCTAGCTTTTCAGTCGTCGTTGCCTTCACATTGATTCTATCTACATCAACCCCAAAAATACCAGCGATCACTCCACGCATCTCTTCAATATACGGAAGCATCTTTGGTTTTTGAGCAATGATCGTACAATCTATATTACCTAAAGAATAACCTTTTTTCTCAACCAATTTCCAAGAATCGAGCAATAAACGCTTTGAATCTGCGCCTTTGTATGCTGGATCTGTATCTGGAAAGTGTTTGCCGATATCTCCTTCACCCGCTGCGCCTAATAATGCATCAGTAATGGCGTGCAAAAGAACGTCAGCATCAGAATGCCCTAAAAGTCCCTTCTCATAAGGAATCGTTACTCCGCCAATGATTAACGGACGACCCTCACTGAAGGCATGTACATCAAAACCCTGTCCGATGCGCATCATGCTTTTTCCCCCTGTCTCTCTAACAAAATGGCTTGTCCAAATAACAAGTCATCAGACGTAGTTAATTTTATATTATGATAGTCTCCCATTACAATAGCGACTGTTTGTCCAATTCGTTCCACCAGGCTGGCGTCGTCCGTTCCTACATAGCCTTCTTCGTCTGCCTTCCTGTGTGCTTCCATTACGATAGAAAGACGAAAAGCTTGCGGGGTTTGAACAGCCCACAAGCTGGAACGGTCGATCGTTTCTTCCACTTGATTATCTACTACCCGCTTAACCGTATCCTTGACAGGAACAGCTAACACGGCAGAGCCTGTATCTCGTGCCGTGTTAATGAGTTGTAAAATAGAATCATGTGTGATGAAAGGCCGTGCTGCATCATGAATGAGAACGAGGTCTGCATCTGTAGGTACGACCTTCAAACCCTCATAAACACTTTGCTGACGTTCTTTTCCGCCTGGAACGATATTGCGCACTTTTTTATATTGGAACGACTCTACAAAATCTTGCATCTGCTGCAATTCCTTTTCACTGCCTACCAAGATCACACCTTCGCAATGTGGATCGTTTTCGAACACATCGAGCGTGTGCGCGAGGACTGGTTTTCCTAAGAGCTCGATCCACTGTTTAGAGATGCCAGCTTTCATGCGTTTACCTTGTCCAGCAGCAGGAATGACTGTCCAATAATTCACGTGCTTCCCCACCGTTCGTTACAATGCTTTTTCTAATAGTTTCTTTTTAGCAAAAATCATTCTGCCCGCTGATGTTTGGAGTACAGAAGTGACCACAACATCAATCGTCTTACCTACATAATCACGACCATCTTCAACGACGATCATCGTTCCATCGTCCAGATAACCTACACCTTGACTCTGTTCTTTTCCGTCTTTGATCACTTGTACAACAAGCTCTTCACCCGGAAGAACAACAGGTTTGACCGCATTGGCAAGGTCATTAATATTCAATACTGCAACGTTTTGCAGTTCACATACTTTGTTCAAGTTAAAATCATTCGTTACGACAACACCGGATAACAGCTGAGCAAGTTTTACTAGCTTGCTATCTACTTCTGTTACCTCTTCAAAGTCACCTTCATAGATTTCAACTTTCATAGAAAGCTCTTTTTGAATACGATTTAGAATATCAAGACCTCGGCGACCTCTGTTACGCTTTAGAACATCTGAAGAATCCGCGATATATTGTAATTCTTCTAATACAAAACGAGGAATAATGAGCGGACCTTCTAAAAAGCCAGTTTGGCAGATATCAGCCACTCGGCCATCGATAATGACGCTCGTATCTAAAATTTTATACTTACCGATCGGCTTTTCGATCTCTGCTTCTTTTTTACGTTCTTTTCCTTGGCTTTTCAAAGAGAACAGCTGAATCAACTCATCTCTCTTTTTAAACCCTACCTGAAAGCCCAGATAACCAAGTAGGAATGTAATAGCGATCGGCAGTATGGAGCTGACCACAACAATATCCATGGAACTTAACGGTGACTGGATTAAAAATGCGACGATCAATCCAATGATCAGTCCCATCGTCCCAGATAAAAGGTCAGTTGCAGGAGCTTTTACAACCGTTTCCTCAGCCCAGCGGATTAAACCTACTACGTAATCTGACAGCCAAAATGTAGATAAAAAAAGTATAAGTGCACCAATTACTGCCCCGACATATGGGGATGTTACTTGATTCGGAAGATCACCGAAGTTAAGTACACGAATGAGATCTGGTATATATAGATAGCCGAGCATGCCACCTATTACAATGAAAAATAGCTGAACAATTCTTTTTAGCATGCCTGATTCACCTCCCCTAATCATTATTTACAAAATGACCGCATTAAAAACGTGCAAAAGATAGAAAATTCCTTTTTTGAAACAGGAAATTTCCTCTAGATATGACGATCGACAAAAAGCTGTTCCTGAATGCGTTTTAGACCTTCTTTTACTTTTTTGGCACGAATCTCACCGATACCCTCTACCTCGTCCAATTCATCAATGGACGCGCGCAAAATTTGCGGAAGGTTTTCAAAAGCATCTGTTAAGTTCTCGATAATAACCGCTGGAAGCCTTGGAATCTTACCAAGAATACGGTAACCGCGCGGATGAATCGTCTCATCCTGCATATTCATACCGGCTGAGAAGCCTAAAAGTTTCATAATAACGGATTCATCGAACAATTCTTCAGATGATAGTTTATTCAATTGGCGAAGAATCGCATAAGGATCACTTTCACGATCTTTCATATAGTCCTTGATTAAAAGCAATGCTTCTTCCTCGATGTTAGAAACAAGCTCCTCCATCTGGATGCGAATCAGCCTTCCTTCAACACCAAGTTCATTAACATATTTAATAATCTCATTTTTTATGCGTAAAACCATCTCAATTCTGTGAATAACTTGTGTAACTTCTTGGAAAGTCACTAATTCTTCAAATTCTAGTGCGCCAAGATTCGTAACACTTTGGTCGAAAACCACTTTATATTTCTCAAGCGTTTGAATCGCTTGATTAGCTTTCGTTAAAATCACACCGATTTCTTTTAGTGAATAACGGATCATCCCTTGGTATAGAGTGATGACGTTACGACGTTGAGAGATGGAAATCACAAGGTTGCCCGTTTGACGTGCAACACGTTCTGCGGTTCTGTGACGGATTCCCGTTTCTGTAGACGGAATAACCGTATCTGGAATCAGCTGTGTGTTCGCATACAGAATCTTTACAGCATCTTCGTTTAAAATGATCGCGCCATCCATCTTGGCAAGTTCATATAGAGATGCTGGTGAGTATTTGCAGTTAATAGAGAAACCGCCATCAACGATTTCTTTTACTTTATCGTTATATCCAACAACGATCAGTCCACCCGTGTTCGCTCTCAATACGTTGTCAATTCCCTCCCGAAGTGGTGTACCGGGAGCAACTAGCTGTAGCATTTGGCTTATGATTGCTTCTTTTATCGCATGGTCCATAATATACTTTACCCTCCTAACGCTGCTTGTAATGCCTCATAAACGGTCGATACTCCGACGACTTGAATTCCTTTTGGAACCGTCCAGCCACCGATATTTTTATCAGGTATAATAGCTCGCGTAAAACCTAACTTCGCAGCTTCATGTACGCGCTGCTCGATACGGGAAACTCTTCTAACCTCTCCCGTTAATCCTATTTCTCCAATCATAACATCTGTTGGCTTGGTTGGTGAATCGCGAAAGCTTGAAGCAATGCTGATCGCAACAGCAAGATCGATCGCCGGCTCATCCAGTCGGACACCGCCAGCAACGTTTAGATAAGCATCTTGGTTCTGAAGCAGCAACCCGACTCTCTTTTCTAAAACGGCCATAAGCAGCGAAACGCGGTTGTGATCGATACCAGTAGCCATCCTTCTAGGATTACCAAAGCTTGTTGGCGATATTAAAGCCTGAAGCTCTACTAACATCGGTCGCGTCCCTTCTAGAGAAGCAACAACTGTCGAACCCGCTGCCCCTTTCGAACGTTCTTCTAAAAAGATTTCAGAAGGATTTAATACTTCTTCCAGTCCTACTTCTTTCATTTCAAAAACACCGATTTCATTGGTAGACCCAAAACGGTTCTTCACGGCACGTAAGATTCGAAAAGTATGATGACGTTCTCCTTCAAAGTACAATACGGCATCTACCATGTGCTCTAAAAGACGCGGTCCGGCAATATTTCCTTCTTTTGTAACATGTCCAACGATAAATACAGCGATACCTTTTGTTTTCGCCATCCGCATCAGATGCGAGGTACACTCTCGTACTTGAGATACACTCCCTGGTGCAGAAGTGACTTCAGCTCGATAGACGGTTTGAATCGAGTCGATGATCATGACAGAAGGCATCACATCAGACATCGCTTGTTCGATCAGTTCTAAATCTGTTTCTGCTAAAACAAACAAGTCCTTTGCGTCGATATCTAAGCGATCGGCACGGAGCTTTGTCTGTTTCACAGATTCCTCACCAGATATGTATAGAACACGTTCTCCTTTTTTTGCAAGCTGTGCCGATGTTTGCAGCAACAGCGTAGACTTACCAATTCCGGGATCTCCACCAACTAAAACCATTGAGCCTGGAACGATCCCTCCACCTAGCACACGGTTGAACTCTTGGTAGTTTGTCGGTATGCGCGGCTCTTGTTCGCTTTTTACATCTGCGATCGACTGAGGTTTCTGTTTTACATTCTTATCTCCACCAGAGGTTAATCCTCTTATATTTTTTTCAGGTCGAATCGTTTCCTCCACCATCGTGTTCCACGCATGGCACCCTGGACATTTCCCCATCCATTTCGGAGATTCATAACCGCAATCTTGGCAAAGAAAGATTGATTTTACTTTAGCCATCTAAAAAACTCCTCTTCCGAACTTAACACTTTACTAACTATCTATTTTCGAACAAATATTCAATTTCACTTTGATTAAAACGTGATGAATTTGCCCCGTTAAACTTCATGCTTGAATAAAACTGTATGAATATCCTTCAAAGACTTCATTGATAGTTGATTGGAGTGAAAGGTGCGAGACTCCTAGGGGATCAGCGGGACAGGTGAGACTCTTAACAGCGCAGAGCGCTAAGAGGCTCACCGCACGCCCCCTGGAAAGCGAGCATCCTGTAACGGAATTCAACCACCTTCAAAACATCATTGTATAAGAAAAATAGGTTTCCTATTTTAATAAGTTAAATACTGAAAATATCAAGATTTATTCACTAATATCATAACATAAAACCTCACAACTACTTCCATTTGAGCTCTGCAAAAAAAGGCGAACAGCTAAGATTATTTCGACAAAAACCCGGAGGACATGTCTGTCTTCCGGGTCTTTTGTAGGATATTCTCATATGTGGTAAAAGTTAGACCGTTTGAACGACAAAATCGTTCTCTTCAACATCAATCTTAACGGTCTGCCCTTTGTTGATATTTCCTCTTAGAAGCTCTTCAGATAATCGATCTTCAATCTTACGCTGTAAGGCACGACGCAATGGACGAGCTCCGTAATCTGGATCGTATCCTTCTTCTGTAATCTTTTCAAGAGCGGCTTGAGTCAACTCGATCTCAATTCCTTGATCACTTAAACGTTGTTTCAGTGATGCGGCCATCAAGCTAACGATTCTTAGCAAGTGCTCTTTTTCTAAAGAATGGAACACGATGATCTCATCAATACGGTTCAAGAACTCTGGACGGAATGCACGTTTTAGTTCATCCATTACTTTAGACTTCATATCGTTATACTTTTGACCTTCGTTATGAACAGCAAATCCTAGAGAACGGTTACGCTTAAGCGTGCTCGCTCCTACGTTTGAAGTCATGATCACAACTGTGTTTCGGAAATCGACTGTACGTCCTTTAGAATCGGTTAGACGACCATCTTCTAGCACTTGAAGTAAGATATTGAATACTTCAGGATGCGCTTTTTCGATCTCATCAAGCAAGATAACAGAGTAAGGCTTACGTCTAACTTTTTCAGTTAACTGTCCGCCTTCTTCGTGTCCAACATAGCCTGGAGGTGATCCAACGAGACGAGATGTTGTATGCTTCTCCATGTACTCAGACATATCGATACGGATAATCGCATCTTCATCACCAAATAGTGTCTCGGCAACAGCTCTTGCAAGCTCTGTTTTACCAACACCTGTTGGTCCTAAGAAGATGAACGAGCCGATCGGACGCTTCGGATCTTTAAGTCCGGCACGTGCTCTTCGGATCGCTTTAGAGATTGCCGTAACAGCCTCAGACTGTCCGATAACGCGATCATGCAGAATCTCTTCCATCTTCAGAAGACGTTCTGTTTCCTCTTCAGCGAGCTTGGAAACCGGAACTCCCGTCCAAGACGATACAACTTGCGCGATATCTTCTGGTGTTACTTCTGTGTTTTCTTTCCCTTGCTTCTCTTTCCAAACATCCTTCGTCTTCTCTAACTCTTCACGAAGGCGTTGCTCAGAATCTCGAAGTGAAGCTGCTTTTTCAAATTCTTGACTTTGAACAGCTGCATCCTTCTCTTTACGAACTTCCTCTAGCTTTTGTTCAAGCTCTTTTAAGTTCGGTGGTGCTGTATAGGAACGAAGACGAACTTTTGACGCCGCTTCATCAATTAGATCAATCGCTTTATCTGGTAAGAAACGATCTGAGATGTAACGATCTGATAGCTGAACAGATGCTTCGATCGCTTCATCCGTAATCGTCACACGGTGGTGAGCCTCATAACGGTCGCGAAGTCCTTGAAGAATTTGAATACTCTCATCCTTCGTTGGCTCGTTAACCGTAATCGGCTGGAATCGGCGCTCAAGCGCTGCATCTTTTTCGATATACTTTCTATACTCATCAAGTGTTGTAGCACCGATACATTGAAGTTCACCACGTGCAAGAGCTGGTTTCAGAATGTTAGATGCATCGATCGCACCTTCTGCTCCACCTGCACCGATCAGTGTATGAAGTTCGTCGATGAATAGAATGATGTTCCCAGCTTGGCGGATCTCATCCATTACTTTTTTCAGACGGTCTTCAAATTCACCTCTGTACTTTGTTCCAGCTACAACTGTACCCATATCAAGCGTCATTACACGCTTATCACGAAGTGTTTCTGGCACTTCGTTATTGATGATCTGCTGTGCTAAACCTTCAGCGATAGCCGTTTTACCAACACCTGGCTCACCAATCAATACAGGGTTGTTCTTCGTACGGCGGCTCAGAACCTCGATAACACGCTGAATTTCTTTTGCACGCCCGATTACCGGGTCTAGTGTACCTTCACGAGCAATGGCCGTTAGATCACGAGCTAAGCTGTCTAACGTTGGTGTGTTGGCACTCGCAGATGAACCTCTATGACTAGAAGAAGATTCATTGCTTCCTAGTAACTGAAGCACTTGTTGACGTGCTTTGTTAAGGCTAACACCTAGGTTGTTTAGAACACGAGCTGCAACGCCTTCGCCTTCACGGATCAATCCTAATAAAATATGCTCTGTTCCCACGTATGAATGTCCGAGTTTACGAGCTTCATCCATAGAAAGTTCTATCACTTTTTTCGCACGAGGCGTGTAATGAATCGTTTGAACTGCTTCCTGACCGCGACCGATCAATGTTTCCACTTCTTTTTGAATCTTTTCTGGCCCTAGACCAAGAACTTGAAGGGCTTTTGCTGCAATTCCTTCTCCCTCACGGATTAATCCAAGCAGGATATGTTCAGTTCCCACGTTATTATGACCTAAACGAATCGCTTCTTCTTGTGCTAAAGCTAAAACTTTTTGTGCTCTCTCAGTAAAACGACCAAACATCATACTCGTCACGCTCCTTATCGGTTTTCCAATTTTATTCTTTCTCTGATTAATGTGGCTCTTCTTATGTCACGTTCTTCAGGAGTTAGAACTTCACCTGCATATTGTTGAAGAAAACCTGGTTGTGTAAGTATCATAAGCTCATTGAGTATCGTTTTTGAAATCCCAGGTAAAATCTCTAAATCAATGCCTAGCCGCACGTCTGATAAGCACTTGGCAGCTTCTTTTGATTGGATGATCCGGCAATTCTCTAACGTTCCCAATGAACGGAATAACTTGTCTTCAAGCTGTAATTTCAATCCATCCTGCAGCTGTTGACGAGCTGCTCGTTCTTGTTGGATGACCTGCATGACAACACCTGCGAGATCTTCCATTATATCCTCTTCCGACTTGCCTAGTGTCATCTGATTTGAAATTTGAAAAATGTTTCCTTGCGCCTCTGTACCTTCTCCATAGATCCCTCTTACCGCTAAACCTAGCTGATTGATCGCCGGGATGATGCGGCTCATCTTTTTCGAGAGTACGAGCGCTGGAAGATGCATCATGACAGAGGCACGAAGTCCAGTTCCTACATTCGTCGGACAGCTTGTTAAATATCCTCGTCTTTCATTAAACGCATAATCAACGTTTTTTTCGATAAAATCATCGATCTCATTCGCCCGATGAAGCACTTCTTCTAATTGAAACCCTGGTGCTAAACACTGGATGCGTATATGATCTTCTTCGTTCACCATGATGCTGACCGATTCATCTGCATTCATGAGAACGGCACCATATTTCGCTTGCTCTGCTAAATTGGGACTGATCAGATGTTTCTCAACAAGTACCCGTTTTTGAACAGGTTTTAACTCCTCCATCATCAGCATTTCAAGCTTTTCTGCTTCTTCTTCATTTTCTGAGTTCATACAAGTCGAGATCGCTGAAATGACTTCATGAGCAGATTCTTTATCTGCTGCGATGGGAAATACATATTGATGAATATTCCTTGCGAGTCGGACACGGCTCGATAGAACTATATCCGATTCTGGCCCCTCCCGTTTCATCCAGGGACTGATCGCGTCACTGATAAATCGTTCCAAAGACATCGGTTACGTATCCCTCCCCTGTTGCAAGCGGTGCTCGATCTCTCTGATGACATCCCTTGTTTCAGCAGCTTTTTCAAATTCCTCATTTAATATATACTGCTGCAAAGCTTGCTTTAATTGCTGAAGCTGCTTTTTTTCTTGAATACTGCTTCCTGCACGGAGTGGAATCTTTCCCGCATGCAAAGTGTTACCACCATGAACTCTTTTAAAAATAGGATTAAGTTTCGATTCAAACGCCTTGTAGCAATTATCACAACCAAAGCGTCCGATCTTCGCAAACTGATAATAACTCATCCCGCATTTTTCACAGCTTAATGAGGGCGGAATGAAGTTGGATGATGGCGTGTTCGGGACATGTCCATCGCCGTGTAAAAGCCCAGAAAGCAATTGGTGAATGGAAAAAGAATTCGACCCCGGCAAGAATTCTCCTTTTTCTTTAGCACAATGTTCACAAATGTGAAATTCAGTTTTCTCCCCATTTATGATCTTTGTAAAATGTAAAGACGCTTCACGTTCATGGCACTCTTCACAATTCATTCTGCTCCCTCCCTTTATATAGAATGAAAAAAAGGGCTATGTGGTTCGATATTTTAACGTTTTTATCATAGCTTTTAATAATTCTGCTCGTAATTCATCTCGTTCTGGAAGATTAAGCTTTAAAATCGATCTGTCCATCACGCTCAGCATAAGTCTTGCTTCTCGTTCTGAAACGATCGTCTCTTCCATAAGTCTCTTTATTACATTTTCTGCGTTGCCTTGCGATATCCTCTCACCAATCAAGGTGGTTAAGTGATCAATTAAGTGGGCAGAGCTTTCGGTCCGGACCTTCATGATCCGAATATATCCTCCTCCACCTCTTTTACTTTCCACTACGAAGCCTTTTTCAATCGTAAATCTCGTGTTTATCACGTAGTTTATTTGAGAAGGCACGCATTGAAACCTTTCCGCAATATCAGTCCGTTTAATTTCAATGGACGGATCATTAGAGCTCGAGAGAATTTGCTTTAAGTAATTTTCAATTACATCTGAAATATTCCTCATTTCCCCTCCCCCTTCTGACTTTGACTAACTTTGACTATAGTTATATTATAGCCTGCCTTTTTCCGAAAATGCAAATCTCTATCCACCATTATTGCCGCATGATTATCTTCTTAACCTGTATGATTCTGTCGAAAAGATGATGCTTTTGGAGGAGGATGGATGTGTGCGTTAAGATGAGTTGAGTTCGATAAGTCGGTGGTCGTTGGTTGGTGTCGTGGTTGGTGTCGAAAATTCGATGAAAATTTTTATCCGTGAAATTATGAAGCTTATCTGTGAATATTTGGAGAATTATCATGAATAAAATTACAGGATTACCGTGAAATTATGTGCGGTGTAGTTGATGCGGATAGCTGATCAGGATATTTGTGGGTGGCATTTGTTGATGTTTTGGTGAGTTTTGACTTGGGTGTTGGTTGTAGGAGCTGCTTGAGAGGGCCTTTTGCGATGAATTGGGAGCTTTTGCTGAAGAATATCGCGAAGGGGAAGATGGCTGTGGCCATCTTCTTCTTGTTTTGAGGGTTTTGAGTAACGTCTGAAGTGTTAAGTGTGCTTCTCGGGAATACCACGTTGGGTATCGCCTTGAGCTAATTAAGTCGAAACAAGAAAAATTAAGTCAAAATGAGAGTGAATTAAGTCGGAACGAGCCTCCATTAAGTCTAAAAACAAAAATAAAGGCGGTTCGCTAAATCTCGACAATCGCTCCCTGCCCGATCCAAGCTCTATACCCCCAGCCTCCCATACCTTAATCACCCATATTCAGAAGTTTGGCAGCCGCCAAACCTCCTTATCTTCTTTTTAAAAACACAAAAAAAGAAGATGGATTTTCATCCATCTTCCTCATTGCCTAGCGACGTCCTACTCTAACAGGGGGAAACCCCCAACTACCATCGGCGCTAAAGAGCTTAACTT
>NZ_SCOL01000014.1 GCF_005503015.1 Bacillus sp. E(2018)
GATTTATCTAATCTGCGCCAAGCAAGAATCTTTGATGTGTAAACATCATATAAGGTTAAGCTAGAAAGGGCGCACGGTGGATGCCTTGGCACTAGGAGCCGAAGAAGGACGGGACGAACACCGATATGCCTCGGGGAGCTGTAAGTAAGCATTGATCCGGGGATTTCCGAATGGGGGAACCCACCATCCGTAATGGGATGGTATCCATATCTGAATACATAGGGTATGAGAAGGCAGACCCGGGGAACTGAAACATCTAAGTACCCGGAGGAAGAGAAAGCAAATGCGATTTCCTGAGTAGCGGCGAGCGAAACGGAATCAGCCCAAACCAGAGAGCTTGCTCTCTGGGGTTGTAGGACACTCTATACGGAGTTACAAAGGAACGAAGTAGGTGAAGTGGTCTGGAAAGGCCAGCCGAAGAAGGTAACAGCCCTGTAGCTGAAACTTCGTTCCCTCCTGAGTGGATCCTGAGTACGGCGGGACACGTGAAACCCCGTCGGAATCCGGGAGGACCATCTCCCAAGGCTAAATACTCCCTAGTGACCGATAGTGAACCAGTACCGTGAGGGAAAGGTGAAAAGCACCCCGGAAGGGGAGTGAAACAGATCCTGAAACCGTGTGCCTACAAGTAGTCGGAGCCCATTAACGGGTGACGGCGTGCCTTTTGTAGAATGAACCGGCGAGTTACGATCCCGTGCAAGGTTAAGTTGATAAGACGGAGCCGCAGCGAAAGCGAGTCTGAATAGGGCGACATAGTACGTGGTCGTAGACCCGAAACCGTGTGATCTACCCATGTCCAGGGTGAAGTTCAGGTAACACTGAATGGAGGCCCGAACCCACGCACGTTGAAAAGTGCGGGGATGAGGTGTGGGTAGGGGTGAAATGCCAATCGAACACGGAGATAGCTGGTTCTCCCCGAAATAGCTTTAGGGCTAGCCTCGCGGCAAGATTCCTGGAGGTAGAGCACTGATTGGACTAGGGGCCCCCACAGGGTTACCGAATTCAGTCAAACTCCGAATGCCAGAGAATTATCCGCGGGAGTCAGACTGCGAGTGATAAGATCCGTAGTCAAAAGGGAAACAGCCCAGACCATCAGCTAAGGTCCCAAAGTATACGTTAAGTGGCAAAGGATGTGGAGTTGCCCAGACAACCAGGATGTTGGCTTAGAAGCAGCCACCATTTAAAGAGTGCGTAATAGCTCACTGGTCGAGTGACTCTGCGCCGAAAATGTAACGGGGCTAAACGTATCACCGAAGCTATGGCTTGTACCGTATGGTACAGGGGTAGGGGAGCGTTCGAAGTGCAGCGAAGTCAGACCGGAAGGACTGGTGGAGCGCTTTGAAGTGAGAATGCCGGTATGAGTAGCGAAAGACAAGTGAGAATCTTGTCCATCGAAAGCCTAAGGTTTCCTGAGGAAGGCTCGTCCGCTCAGGGTTAGTCGGGGCCTAAGCCGAGGCTGAAAAGCGTAGGCGATGGATAACAGGTTGATATTCCTGTACCACCTCCTTTCCGTTTGAACAATGGGGGGACGCAGTAAGGTAGGGTGAGCGCACTGATGGAATAGTGCGTCTAAGCAGTTAGGCTGTTGGGTAGGCAAATCCGCCCAACGTGAAGGCTGAGCTGTGATGGCGAGGGAAATTTTAGTACCGAAGTCCCTGATCCTACACTGCCAAGAAAAGCCTCTAGTGAGGAAAGAGGTGCCCGTACCGCAAACCGACACAGGTAGGCGAGGAGAGAATCCTAAGATGATCGGGAGAACTCTCGTTAAGGAACTCGGCAAAATGACCCCGTAACTTCGGGAGAAGGGGTGCTCTGATAGGGTTTATCGCCCGAGAGAGCCGCAGTGAATAGATCCAAGCGACTGTTTAGCAAAAACACAGGTCTCTGCGAAACCGCAAGGTGAAGTATAGGGGCTGACACCTGCCCGGTGCTGGAAGGTTAAGAGGAGGGGTTATCCTTCGGGAGAAGCTCTGAATTGAAGCCCCAGTAAACGGCGGCCGTAACTATAACGGTCCTAAGGTAGCGAAATTCCTTGTCGGGTAAGTTCCGACCCGCACGAAAGGTGTAACGACTTGGATACTGTCTCAACGAGAGACCCGGTGAAATTATAGTACCTGTGAAGATGCAGGTTACCCGCGACAGGACGGAAAGACCCCATGGAGCTTTACTGCAACTTGATATTGGATTTTGGTACAGCTTGTACAGGATAGGTAGGAGCCTGAGAAGCCGGAGCGCCAGCTTCGGTGGAGGCGTCGGTGGGATACTACCCTGGCTGTATTGAAATTCTAACCTTGGACCGTAATCCGGTTCGGAGACAGTGTCAGGTGGGCAGTTTGACTGGGGCGGTCGCCTCCTAAACAGTAACGGAGGCGCCCAAAGGTTCCCTCAGAATGGTTGGAAATCATTCGCAGAGTGTAAAGGCACAAGGGAGCTTGACTGCGAGACCTACAAGTCGAGCAGGGACGAAAGTCGGGCTTAGTGATCCGGTGGTTCCGCATGGAAGGGCCATCGCTCAACGGATAAAAGCTACCCTGGGGATAACAGGCTTATCTCCCCCAAGAGTCCACATCGACGGGGAGGTTTGGCACCTCGATGTCGGCTCATCGCATCCTGGGGCTGAAGTAGGTCCCAAGGGTTGGGCTGTTCGCCCATTAAAGCGGTACGCGAGCTGGGTTCAGAACGTCGTGAGACAGTTCGGTCCCTATCCGTCGCGGGCGCAGGAAATTTGAGAGGAGCTGTCCTTAGTACGAGAGGACCGGGATGGACACACCGCTGGTGTACCAGTTGTTCCGCCAGGGGCATAGCTGGGTAGCTACGTGTGGACGGGATAAGTGCTGAAAGCATCTAAGCATGAAGCCCCCCTCAAGATGAGATTTCCCATCACGCAAGTGAGTAAGACCCCTTAGAGATGATGAGGTTGATAGGTCTGGTGTGGAAGCGTGGTGACACGTGGAGCTGACAGATACTAATCGGTCGAGGGCTTATCCTTAAAAA
>NZ_SCOL01000015.1 GCF_005503015.1 Bacillus sp. E(2018)
GTACTTACGAAACACTCGAAGGTGTTTCATAATCTCCATAGAAAGGAGGTGATCCAGCCGCACCTTCCGATACGGCTACCTTGTTACGACTTCACCCCAATCATCTGTCCCACCTTCGGCGGCTGGCTCCCAAAAGGGTTACCCCACCGACTTCGGGTGTTACAAACTCTCGTGGTGTGACGGGCGGTGTGTACAAGGCCCGGGAACGTATTCACCGCGGCATGCTGATCCGCGATTACTAGCAATTCCGGCTTCATGTAGGCGAGTTGCAGCCTACAATCCGAACTGAGAATGACTTTTTGGGATTGGCTTGGCCTCGCGGCTTCGCAACCCTTTGTATCATCCATTGTAGCACGTGTGTAGCCCAGGTCATAAGGGGCATGATGATTTGACGTCATCCCCACCTTCCTCCGGTTTGTCACCGGCAGTCACCTTAGAGTGCCCAACTGAATGCTGGCAACTAAGGTCAAGGGTTGCGCTCGTTGCGGGACTTAACCCAACATCTCACGACACGAGCTGACGACAACCATGCACCACCTGTCACTTTGTCCCCCGAAGGGGAAAGCTCTATCTCTAGAGTGGTCAAAGGATGTCAAGACCTGGTAAGGTTCTTCGCGTTGCTTCGAATTAAACCACATGCTCCACTGCTTGTGCGGGCCCCCGTCAATTCCTTTGAGTTTCAACCTTGCGGTCGTACTCCCCAGGCGGAGTGCTTAATGTGTTAACTTCAGCACTGAGGGTGGAACCCCCCAACACCTAGCACTCATCGTTTACGGCGTGGACTACCAGGGTATCTAATCCTGTTTGCTCCCCACGCTTTCGCGCCTCAGCGTCAGTTACAGGCCAAAAAGCCGCCTTCGCCACTGGTGTTCCTCCACATCTCTACGCATTTCACCGCTACACGTGGAATTCCACTTTTCTCTCCTGCACTCAAGTCTCCCAGTTTCCAATGACCCTCCACGGTTGAGCCGTGGGCTTTCACATCAGACTTAAGAGACCGCCTGCGCGCGCTTTACGCCCAATAATTCCGGATAACGCTTGCCACCTACGTATTACCGCGGCTGCTGGCACGTAGTTAGCCGTGGCTTTCTGGTTAGGTACCGTCAAGGTACGAGCAGTTACTCTCGTACTTGTTCTTCTCTAACAACAGAGCTTTACGACCCGAAGGCCTTCATCGCTCACGCGGCGTTGCTCGGTCAGGCTTTCGCCCATTGCCGAAGATTCCCTACTGCTGCCTCCCGTAGGAGTCTGGGCCGTGTCTCAGTCCCAGTGTGGCCGATCACCCTCTCAGGTCGGCTACGCATCGTCGCCTTGGTGAGCCGTTACCTCACCAACTAGCTAATGCGCCGCGGGCTCATCTGTAAGTGTCAGCCGAAACCGACTTTCAAAAAGAAGAAATGCTTCTTCTCTTATTATCCGGTATTAGCCCCGGTTTCCCGGAGTTATCCCCGTCTTACAGGCAGATTACCCACGTGTTACTCACCCGTCCGCCGCTAAATCAGAGGAGCAAGCTCCTCATCATTCGCTCGACTTGCATGTATTAGGCACGCCGCCAGCGTTCATCCTGAGCCAGGATCAAACTCTCCATAAAAGTGTTTGTCTT
>NZ_SCOL01000016.1 GCF_005503015.1 Bacillus sp. E(2018)
GAGCCAGGATCAAACTCTCCATAAAAGTGTTTGTCTTGCTCGATTTTAAAACTGACGGAATTAATTCTTAATTCCTTACCTATTTCTTTTGTTCAGTTTTCAAAGAACTTTTTTGCAATAAAAAAGAAAATGTCAGAAACATTTTCTGAAAATGGTGGAGCTTAGCGGGATCGAACCGCTGACCTCCTGCGTGCAAGGCAGGCGCTCTCCCAGCTGAGCTAAAGCCCCAAATAACATATTTCGTTATAATGGTCGGGAAGACAGGATTTGAACCTGCGACCCCCTGGTCCCAAACCAGGTGCTCTACCAAGCTGAGCCACTTCCCGTAAAAAACATGGCGCGCCCTGAGAGATTCGAACTCCCGACCTTTTGATTCGTAGTCAAACACTCTATCCAGCTGAGCTAAGGGCGCATGTATGTGGTGCCGAGGACCGGAATCGAACCGGTACGGTAGTCACCTACCGCAGGATTTTAAGTCCTGTGCGTCTGCCAGTTCCGCCACCCCGGCACATACAATAACTTTGGAGCGGAAGACGGGATTCGAACCCGCGACCCCAACCTTGGCAAGGTTGTATTCTACCACTGAACTACTTCCGCAAACTTATTTAATTATCAAATGGAAATTGGTGCGGGTGAAGGGACTCGAACCCCCACGTCAAAGACACTAGATCCTAAGTCTAGCGCGTCTGCCAATTCCGCCACACCCGCGTGTATAAATGGTGAGCCATGAAGGATTCGAACCTTCGACCCTCTGATTAAAAGTCAGATGCTCTACCAACTGAGCTAATGGCTCGTGCAAAATGGTGCCGGCTAGAGGACTTGAACCCCCAACCTACTGATTACAAGTCAGTTGCTCTACCAATTGAGCTAAACCGGCAAGTAAGAATAAATGGTGGAGGATGACGGGTTCGAACCGCCGACCCCCTGCTTGTAAGGCAGGTGCTCTCCCAGCTGAGCTAATCCTCCATTTTATATCTAGCCTAGCGACGTCCTACTCTAACAGGGGGAAACCCCCAACTACCATCGGCGCTAAAGAGCTTAACTTCCGTGTTCGGTATGGGAACGGGTGTGACCTCTTTGCCATCATCACT